>CAKUWM010000030.1 GCA_934699305.1 uncultured Saprospiraceae bacterium
CGTAATCTGATTTAAAGATGGAGCAACACTAATATTAACTTTATGAACATCCGATACAGCTAAAATAAACTCCGAAAGAGTTGCTTGCTTAATATTTACATTAACTTTTTGATTTAAACCCGGAGAGTCAGGAATAATAGACTCAATATTATTCTTTATTTGTGAAATTCTACTGTCTTGTGCACTAACAAATAGAGTTGATAAAAAGAGAATTATTAAAATGATTTTTCTCATTATTTTTTAAGAAATTTAAAATTAATTCAAATATATAGTTTTTAAATCATTAACAAAGAAAATACTTCTTCTACTGAAGTCTCACCATTAATTATCATTTTTAAAGCATTTGATTTTAAAGTAGCGATATTATTTTCCTTAATATAATTGTCAATTGATGAATTATTATTTTTAATTTGTTCAATTAATTCAGTTGTAATAGGCAGTATTTCATAAATTGCTTTTCTACCCATATATCCTGTATGGAAGCATTCATTGCAACCTATTGCTTTGTAATCATGAATTAAATTTTCAGGTAAGTTAAATCCAATTGGAAAATCACTACTCTTTATAGTTGAAGTTTCTTTACATGAAGGGCAAAGTTTTCTAACTAATCTTTGAGCTACACTGCAGTTTAATGTTCCAGCAATTAAAAAGGAAGGAACACCCATATCTATAAGTCTTGAAACAGTTGCCCATGCAGAATTTGTATGTATAGTTGATAAAACAAGATGTCCAGTCAATGCAGCTCTAACAGCCATTTTTGCTGTAGCTACATCTCTTATTTCTCCAACCATAATAATGTCAGGGTCTTGTCTTAAAAAAGTTCGTAACGTTTTTGCAAAATCTAAACCTATACTTTCTTTTAATTGCACTTGGTTAATACCCTCTAAAGTATATTCAATAGGATCTTCAACAGTTAGAATGTTTGTGTTTATTTGATTTAATAACTTTAAGGTAGCATATAATGTAGTGGTTTTACCAGAACCTGTAGGGCCTGAAATTAAAACTATTCCATTTGGTTTTTTTATACTTTCTAAATAAATTTTTAATTCATTTTCAGTAAAACCAAGAGAATCAATATTTATATGTGAAGTATCTTTACTAAGAATTCTTAAAACTACTTTTTCACCATGTAAGGTTGGTAAAATAGAAACTCTAATATCAAAATCATCAGACTGAGTTGCAATTGTAATTCTGCCATCTTGAGGTAATCTTTTTTCCGAAATATCTAATTGAGCTCGAATTTTTATTTTATTTACTATTATTGGATATTCATCATTAGCAATATGAAATTGCTCTTTTAACTTTCCGTCTAATCTATAACGAACTCTTGCTTTGTTTTCATAAGGTTCAAAATGAATATCACTACTACCAATTTCTTTAGCAGTAATTACAATTTTTTCTAAAAAATCATTAGTGTATTGAATGTTGGAAACATTGTTAGAAATGTTTTTTCTATAATTGGTTGAAATATATTTGTCAATTTCTGCTTTCTCAACATTTATTAATTCAAGATTAATATCTAATACAATCTCTAATTCATTTTTTAATGACTTTAAATTAGATGAGTCTGTTGCAAAATACACAATGCTTCCATTTTTGTCAATGGGCACAATTCTATACTTATATGCTTGTTCAGCACTTATACATTGTTGTAATTCAATAGAAATTTTATAGTCTTGCATTGTTATAAAGTGAATAAAATATTTTTAGTAGTAAAAATTGATGTTATATAGATAAAACCATAAAATAAACTTATATATCCAGCTAAAGGAACAGTAGTTTTCTTTTCTTTATTGTATGTTAAAGCTAAATGCGTTAGTAAAGAAAACAACAACGATATTACAAACAAAACACCAAATGTTAGAACAGGAAAAAGCACTGTTAGTCCAAAAAAGAGAAAAATATCCCCAATCCCAATACTTTCATTTAAAAACTTTTTTTTGGCAACTACTCTAGCATATAAAAAAGAAATACTTATTAGTAGAAGTATAAATATTAAATTTATTAAAGATTCAGCAATAATTGATTGCCAAGAATAATAAAACAACTGAATACTAAAACCCAAAACTCCAACTAAAGGATATAAAAACCAAAAGACTAATCTATCTTTATTATCTTGATAAAAAATTATAAATAATATAAAGACAAGAAATAGTTTTAATAGAATTACCATTAATCTTTTACAGTCTCTTTAGGAACACCATTCTCATCTATTTCCCAAACATTAAAAACCCCATCATTATCAAAATCAGTTACCGATGTTGCTCTTGCTTTAAATGACGAATTTGAAGCTTGCGTTATTTCATAAACATAATTAGCCGAACCATTTTGTTTTACTGTTAAAGGAGATTCAAAATCGATTTCTTTTAAATCTGCACTGTATTTTGAATACATAAAATGATTTTGTTTTTGTGTATTATAAATATATTTTAATTGTGTTTGTGCCTCTACACTTTTCGCTTTTGTTATTAAGGGCATTAAATTAGGCAACGCTAACAATAACAATATTCCTATAATAGCCAAAACAATAAGCATCTCTTGTAGGTTAAAAGAGTGGAGCTTTTTTAAGGTCTTTATTTTTCTCATTATTAGATTGTTGTAAAAAGCATGAATATAATATTTTTTCAAAAATAATGATTTTTTTTTTCATTATTCAAAAAATAATTCATAAACTTGTAAGAAAATTATATATTATAAAATGTTAAAAACAAAATCTTTAAAGTCTGTAAAATTTGATTCAAGTAAAATTTTACCTATTGTGTCAGTAATTGCATTGTTATTAAGCCTTATGGCAATTTATTTTTCAAAATCAAGTTCTGAATTAGTTTACGTTGATGTAAACAAATTAATGGAAGGGTATAAAAGAACAAAAGTAGAAAAAGAAGCTTTTGAACAAAAGGCAACGACGATGAAAGGCAATATTGACTCTTTAGTTACTGGGTGGCAAAAAGAATTACAAGCTTATGAAAAAGAAAGAGCTTCAATGACTCAAAAAGAGTTAGAATTAAAACAAGAGCTTTTGTCTAATAAGCAACAACAAATTAATGGTTATCAAGAAGCCATTCAAAAACAAATTCAAGAAGAAGATAAAAAGACAACTCAAACTATTATTAATGATATAAATGATTATGTAAAAGAATATGGAAAGAACAAAGGGTATAAAATCATATTTGGAGCAAGTGGTGGTGGAAGTATAATGTATGCAGCTGAGTCTAGTGATTTAACTGAAAAAGTATTAAAAGGACTAAATGCAGAATATGAAAATAAAAAATAGTTTTTATCTTTTACTAATATTTATAATCATTTCTTGTGAAAGTAAAACTTTTGATTCAACAGATGAATTAATAGAATACATATCTAATGAAGATAATGAGTATAAATATTCTAAATCGGTTAATGGTGTTGATTATGTTTTGCAATATAGACCGACTGATTTATTAGTCAATCAAGAATTGGTTGATGAAAAAGATAAAAACAAAATAAAAGAACTTCGAAGTAAGTACAGTAAGTTTTTATATTTTAATTTGTCTATGTCAATGAATAACAAAGAATTGTTAAGTAACGTGGTTAGAGATAAAGCACAATTTGGACAAATGGTAAACGATTTAGCTTTTAACATGGATGAGAAAGTACATGTTTTTACACCAGATAGAGATACCATTTCCATGACTGATTTTGTGTATCCTCGGATGTATGGGATGACCAATTCAACTACCATATTAATTGTTTATCCAAGAGAAGAAAAGTACTTACAAGAAGATTATTTAAACTTTACGATAGAAGATTTAGGTTTATACACAGGAGAAGTGAAGTTCAAGATAGCCACAAAACCTTTACAAAGCGAACCGAGATTAGATTTATAATACTACCACTATATTGATTTTATGAACAAACCAAAACCCTTCCAGAAAAGAATAGCTATTGTATTATTAGCCATTTTCATTCCATCACTTCTACCAGTTAATATGCTATATGCTTCTAATAATGGACCTGTAGCACCTGAAGCAACCGCTTTTGAGCCTGTGGACGCTACTGATATGGTAAATTTAGTAACTGGTGATATGAGTTATGTTTTACCTCTGTTAAATGTTCCATCTCCTGAAGGAGGGTATCCTTTAGCATTGTCGTATCATGCTGGGATTGCGATGGATCAAGAAGCTTCATGGGTTGGCTTGGGGTGGAATTTGAATCCTGGAGCTATTAATAGAAATGTAAATGGTGCTGCTGATGATGCTTATAATAATAAAATTGTGAATTTCATATATTCTGACTTAGGTAGCCATTCAGCGGTGAATATTGGTGTAGGTTTTAAATATAGTATTTTTAGTACTGGTTTAGATTATTCATTTGTTGATGGTAAAGGAAAAGGTGGAATAGTTTCTTTTGGCTTGATGCTAGAAACAATAGTCAAAGGAGAAATGTATCCATATGTAGGTGCAAATTTTAATATTGGATTTGGGAGCTATTCAAATAATAGCAGTGCGGGTATTTCTTACTACGGATTTGAATTAAATAAATCAAATAATTCTATAGGATTTAGTTTTAACAGTTATGCGAATGCAGGTGTTAACATAAAGCATAACTCAAATGATTTCTCGTTAAAAGGATCATCTAATTTTTTGAGATCTTATAATGGTAAATATTCAATTGGATTTAGTTCAGGTAGTTATAACTCACCTAACAATGTTGTAGCGAACTCAAAGTCATTTAATGCAGGAATCCCCATTTATAAAGGTTTTTCTTTAAGATTTGGCTATTCCAAAAGTGATTATAGTATGTTTAATTCGCAAACGGATAATATCAATGGTTCTTTGTATTTAAAAAATTCATATAGAATATATGATTCATCAAAAAATGAAAATTATAGAAACGAAATAATGGATGCAAACAATGAGTCTTTTATCTTTAAAAGCCCTTTGGATTCTAGAAATTCAATTACTATAAATACTCCATTTCCTACATATGACAATTATTCAGTTAATAGTCAAGGTATTAGTATGAACATTCAGCCATTGGTTTTAGATAGTAAGTCATTGGTTATGAGAACTGAAAAAATAAATCCTTATAATACTAATACATCAGCCAATATGGGGTTCTTAGAGAAATATAATACTGGTGATCAGCTTAATTATTCTTTTATGGATAGTAATCAACCCATTACAGATAATAAGATTCATTTTTATGATGTTAATTCACCTACATCATATATTGATAATTCATTATCAGCATGGAATTTTAACAATATTATTTCAAAAATTACTGATGTTAATAATATTGAAAGTCAGAATTATCAATTTTTAGATAATAATAATATAAATGAAGGTTTTGATATAAATAAAAATAGATTAAAAAAAGATTCTTATGTGCAAGCATATACAAATGAACAAATTGCAAGTAATCCAAATTTAATTATTGAGTCGAATGGTTTAAATAGAAGTGCTTTGTCTAATATGTCACCTAAAGGCATAGGTGCATTTAAAATTACAACTTTAGACGGTAAAACTTATCATTATTCAAACCCTGTTTATCATTATGAAATGATTTCTAAAAATTTTAATAGTAATAAACCAGAAGACACTGAATTTATTGATAAAATTAGCACACAACCATACGCTACACATTGGTTGCTTACAGCGGTTACTGGGTCTGATTATGTTGACAATAATTTAAATGGAAAAACTGATAAGGATGATTTTGGTTACTGGGTTGAATTTGAATATGGTAAATGGACAGATTCATATTTGTGGAAAAGAGAAAGTTTAAATAATCCTTTTATAGATTATACAGTAAGACAAGTTTATGGGTGTACAAATGAAGAACAAAAGAAAACTTCATCAAGAATCATTGGAATTAAAGAAATATATTATTTAAATTCAATAAATACAAGAACACACTCTGCACTATTTCTTAAGAGTGAAAAAAATGATGATATAGGAAATTCTATAAGTAAGAGCAAACAATTTAATGATGTAGAAAATTCTATTTTTTACAATTCTAATTATGCAACAGGTGTTTATTCTACTCAAACAAATTATAGTTATAATTACAATATTAATGGTAGCTTCAAAACCCTTAAACTAGATAAAATTGTATTAATTCCTATTGAAGAAAAAATAAATTTTCCTTTGAATTATGGACAAAATTCAAGTAACCAACAGTTAAGCTCTATAAATATTAACTCAACAGCACAACTTTCAAATATTTTAGGACAAAATCTAGGAAGCGTTAATTCGGTTATTCATCAAAGAAGTTGGTATGGTGGTAAATTTTTGAATAATGTCTATTTAACAAATCAATTAGATAATGATTTTGTTAATCAAAAAGCTTTAAAGAAAATTGAATTTAATTATACAACGACAAATAAATTTTTGCTAAGCTCTGTAACTGAAATTGGCAAAAATAATATTCAATTAATTCCTCCTTATAGTTTTGAATATTATAACTTTAGGAATTATAATAAAGACAATTATGATTTATGGGGTTATGATAAAGCGTATCCGCATAATTATAGTTTAAAAAAAATAACTGTTCCTGTTGGGTCTAATATATTAATTGATTATGAAAAAGATGATTTTTCAAATGTGATAGTCAATACATTAATTAATCAAAATAAAATAAAACCAATTACTAGAAAATTCACTAGATTAAATAATGGTTATTCTGGTGTTTTTGAAATGAAGTGGTTTAATCCTTGCTTTTTGATTAATCAGATTTATCCTTGTGCAAAAGTAGGTGAAATAATTAATGTTGAATTTAAAAAAAATACAAATACCTTTTTAGTTCAAGCAACAATTACTAGTATTGACTCCCAAAATAATATTAACGTATCTTTTAATCAACAAGTGCCCAGTATTTATGTTGGAGATTTTAGTTGTTATTATTATGCTGAGTTACAATTTAACTGTAATGTTGATAATGAACTAATCGGCAAATGTGATGATTCCAGAGGAGGGTTACGAGTTAAATCTATTCAAGTTTCTGATAATAATTCAATTTTTAAAACTAACTACGACTATAATATTCCAGGCACTAATATTAGTTCAGGAATTACTCCTGCTACTCCATATATAGACAACCCTAATTCTAAAATGTTTAACAACGGTGTAGTTTATAAACATGTAACAGTATCAAACCAGGATAAAAATAATATAACTTTAGGGGTTACTCAGTATGATTTTAATGTTTACAGTCCTAATATTGATATTCAAATGACTGGTGGAATTAGAGACACTTCTACAGGACATAATGCAAATATTTCAGTTACATATGGTGATTTTGTAAAAATAATTGCTAATCAAAAATCGAGAGAAATAGATGTAACAGCTGATAATTATAATCCAGCTCGGACATTAATTGGAGAGGCAGAACTAATTGATAATACTTCTAAAATAGGGGAATTAATATCAATAAGAGAACTTAATAATGCTAATCAAGTTTTAAGTAAATTAAATTTAAACTACAATAATCCTTTTCAAGATTCATATGGAACAATTAGTGAATCTTTTGAATCATATAAAACAAGAATTGGTGTTCCAGGAATGTCACCAGGTGGTCAAACTGTAGGATCAACTTATTATGAGTACTTTGTAAACTCTTTCAAAAAAAGAAAAATAGCATCAATTTTACTTTCAAAATCTACTGTTAGTAATAGCTATACAAACACTATCAATTACAACAAATACGACTTCCTAACAGGTCAAGTTTTAGAAACTCAATCAACCTCAAGCGACGGAAAAGCATTTAAATCAAAAATCGTTCCTGCCTACACAAAGTACTCTCAAATGGGTAGTAAAGTGGATAATATTAATAATAAAAACATGCTATCGCAAACCGCAGCTGAATACTCTTACATATTAGACGGTGGTGTTTGGAAAGAAACAGGAGTAGGTATAACTACTTGGTATAATGAATGGGGCTATAAAGATATTGCAGGTAATAGTGAGACAGCACCATCGGTAAATAATAAAATATGGAGAAAACATAAATCATTTACTTGGAATGGTACAAGAAATGATGAAGGTATTATTACTGATTATGATGATACTAGTTTTGATTGGGGAGTAGGTGCCATACAAACAGATGTAAAATGGAAACAATTATCAGAAATTACTTTATACGATCATTATTCTATGCCTCTTGAAATGAAAGATGTTAACGGTAATAAAGCATCCACAAAAATGGGGGATAATGAAACAAAAATTATGACTACAGGAAACGCTGGATATAACGAAATGTATTACTCTGGGGGTGAAAATATTAAACCAAATACTTTATGGTTAGAACCGGAACTAACGATAACGAATGCTTCACAAGTGACAAATAATTTTTATCATACAGGTAAAAAATCGTTAGCAACTACTTCCTCTAATTATTTTGGAGTTACGATGAAAAATGGACAACATAGAGGCGGAAAATATAAAGTATCTGTTTGGGTCAAAAAAGACAATGCTGCAAAAGCTTTACTTAAAGTGAACAATGTTACTACAAGTTTTCAAAATGATAATATAATAGCGGGTGATTGGCAATTAAAAACGGCAATTATTACTGTTCCAACTGGGACTTGTACAGTATTTTTATACTCGTCTGATGCTTCTACTGTTTATTATGATGACTTAATGATTAGACCAATAGCATCTAGTATTTCAGGATATGTTTATAATGAATATGATGAATTAACTCATATTATTAATAATAATGGCTTAGCAACCCGTTTTGAATATGATGCAGCTGGTAGGCTAATAAAAACTTATGTAGAGGTTATAGAGGATATTGCTAACGGAATTATAAGTGGAGGATTCAAGTTACAATCAGAAAATAAATATAATTATAAAAGTTTATAAGTATGAAAAAAAATATTTTATATTCCGTTTTTCTTGTTTTTACCTCTTTTTTTATCGGTTTTTCTCAAAAAACAGAAACAAACAAGATTCCTCCCGGAGGAGGTGGAGGAGGTGAACTTGAGATTACTTATTATAGAGATGCAGATAATGATACTTATGGAGATAGAAATAATTATATTTTGTCTTTAAATCCATATCCACCTTTAGGTTATGTTGAAAATGATCTAGATTGTGATGATACCAATGCTTCTATATCATATTATGATATAACATATTATTATGATTATGATCACGATGGATATGGAAACCCATTAGTATCAATAACACAAAGTTGTTTATTGACTCCACCAAAATTTTATACTATAGATAATACAGATTGTGATGATGCTAACAATTCAATTAATTCTGGTGTAGCTTGGTATTTAGATGAAAATTCAGATGGGTTTATTACTCCTAATGAAACAACAGTTTATTATGGTTGTTATGCCCCAAATGAAAACTATATTAATTCTCTTTATCAAAATTTTCATTGGATTCATAATACTTTATATGATATAAATAATAATATTATTAGTAATAGTAGGGTATATTATGATGATTTAGGAAGAAGTAATCTCACACTGTCAAAAGACATTGCCAATAACAAAATTTGGGCTTCTGAGACGATTTATGATAGTTTTGGAAGAGCTAGTAAAACTTCATTTCCGGCTATTTCTTCGTATAGTGGGTTTAATAAAATAGGCCTTTTATCTACTTCTAATTATAGCCCTTTAAATAATCTTGGAGTTTATAATGGCTATTACCCAACAACAACAGATTTAGCAACCTATTACAGTAATAATAATACAGTAGAGCCATACCAAGCAACTGCAACTCATCCTTACACTGAAGTTGAATACGACAAACTAAATCCAGGTAATGTTATAAGAAGTTTTGGGGGTAATAAAATAAATAATGAATGGAAAACAGGCTATTCATATACTGTACCAGCTGCTCAAGAGATGTATTATGTTTTTGGGCATAATTTTTTTGAAAGTCCTATTCTTTCAGGTAATAAAAAAGAAATCATAACCAAGTTTTATAAAACAGTTAATGTAGATCCACATGGCATTGAAACGGTTGCCTTTACTGATGGAGAAGGAAAAACGTTAGCAGTAGGTCGTTCTGGTCATGCTACTAGTAAATTTTTAGTTCATTCTTTAATCGGCACACAAGGGTATATAGATGTTCACATTCCTGCAGGAATATCTTCGACTCAAATCACTTTAATGGGTGGAAATTCAAATTATACGGCTTATGATTTAAAAACAGGACAGTTAATTGCTACATCTTCATTAACAGGTGGAAATGCCTATAGAATTGTAGCTAATAGTATACCTACAACAGACTCTAAAGTATATGTTTCTAACACAAATCCCGGCACCTTAACTTATGATAGTGGTGCAAAAGGAATTTCTTATTGGGTAAATTATTATGATTTTTCAGTAAATGTATATAATAAAACAGGTCAATTGGTTAAGGTTGTACAGCCTAATGGCTATGAAAATAATACGACAATAAAGGATGTTCCAGCACACATGAGTAGTAATGCTACGGCCTATATTACAACTTACAAATACAATTCATTAGGACAATTAATTGAAACTAAAAGCCCTGATGAAGGAATTTCTAAGTTTGCATATAGAAAAGATGGTAACATTCGTTATTCGCAAAGTGCTTTACAAGCTGGGTCAAACGAAGTTTCATATACACAATATGATGAATATGCAAGACCCATTGAGAGTGGTGTTATAAGAGGAGTAGTTTGGGCAAATGCCTTAGCAAATGTTGATACAGCAGCTCTAATAAGCGGACAAAAATCAGAACAAACGTTTTCAATTTATGATTATGAGACAAATTATGTTGGAGATGTTTCTAATGATTTGTTGAATAATGTACTAATTTCTAACAGCATAGATCCTAACAGGTATAAACAAAATAACCTTTCAGGAAATGTAGTGTCTTCTTTTAATAGCGAATCTAAATCTTGGTATAGTTACGATATTTATGGTCGTTTAGAATGGATGGTGCAAAACATCAGAAATTTAGGGGTTAAAACTATTGATTATGAATATGATGCAAAAGGGCAAGTTAAAAAAGTAATTTATCAAAAGCATATTCCTTCTGAAACATTTGTACATAGGTATAATTATGACAACAACGGACAATTAAAAGTAGTAGAGACATCAACAAATAATACAACTTTTCAAAACCATGCAGAATATTCATATTATTTAGACGGTAAATTAAAAAGAGTTCAATTAGCAGAAGGCATTCAAGGAACAGATTATGTCTATACTTTAGGTGGGATGCTTAAGAGTATAAATCACCCTTCATTATTGCAAAGTATGGATCCTGGAAATGATGATAATGATGTTTTTGGTATTACTTTGGATTACTACAGTGGCGACTATACAAGAGCAAACACAAATATCACCTCATCTAATTCTGTAGGTTCTTTTAATCCAGATAATTATGATGGAAATATTAAAGCAGTTAGATGGGCTAATAAACAACTTGATGGACCTGTTACTGCTAATGGAGCAAGTATTGTTTCTTATTTGTATAAATACAATAAAAACAAATGGTTAGAAAACGCTTCATTTTCTAGAGTTAATAACTTTAATGTAATTGATAATCCAACAGACAGATGGAAGGAAGGAGAATTGTCTTATGATGCAAATGGTAACATCACAAGATTATCAAGATATAACAACCAAGAAGAGAATGTAGATAGATTAGATTATTTTTATTCGCAAGGAACCAATCAGTTGCATAGGGTTAAAGATGGTATAACTAATGGGTATTCGTATGATTTTCCTTCAGGTCAAAATGATGACAATTATAAATATAATGCTATTGGTCAACTAATTGATAATGACAAAGAAAAATTATTGTATTTTTACAACACACAAGGATTAACAACAGAAGTTCAATATAAGATAAATAATAGACCAATAGTAAAATTTTATTATAACGAAAGAGGAGAAAGAATTAAAAAAGAATTTTATGGTAATCAAGGTGGTTCAACAGTTTTAAGTACCGATTATTATGTGTCGGATGCATCGGGTAATATAGTATCAATATATCAAAAATCAGGTTCAATAGTTTCTCAAAAAGAAATGCCTGTTTATGGTAGCGGTAGATTAGGAGTTTTTTACAAAGGAAGTAACCCTTCGCTAGATTACACAAATTATCAAATTACAGACCATTTAGGTAACGTTAGGAGTGTTATTAAAAGAAATGCAGGAACAAATTTTCCTTTAATAACGCAATATGCAGATTATTACCCTTTTGGAGAGCAATTACCCTCAAGAAATTCATTGAGCAACTACCGCTTCGCTTTCCAAGGACAAGAATTAGACCAAGAGACGGGCATGGAAGCCTTTAAGCTACGTTTATGGGATGGAAGAATTGGTAGATGGTTAAACCCTGATCCTTACGGACAGCATTATAGTCCATATCTTGGAATGGGAAATAATCCGATATCTAGTATTGACCCAGATGGGGGATGGGAGACAAAGTTTGGAAGATGGTTAGGATGGGCTTTTAGAGGGTTTAAAGGAGAAAAAGTTGATGATCCTGATGCAACAACTTCAAATTTAAAATATGGCATAAGAGATTTTATACCTAATAGTAGTTACACGTATACTGAGGATGGTGCAGGGAATACCACAAGTGTTAATTATAGTGGCGCAGGATTTAATTATATTTATTCTTCTAAAACTGATGACAGGAATATTTGGAATAGTAAGTTTGTTAGAGGTTTAACAGGTGATAAAATGGATGTTAGTTTTGGAACTGGTTTTGGGAGTTATTTGGGATTAAATATGCAGATTGAGGCTACTTGGTTGTTAAGAGGGAGAGACGCAAGTTTTTTACCTTATATAAATATATTGCCAAGCCCTGGTGGTGGAATAGAAATAGGTGCTGGCGGTTCTTTTACTTTAGAAAATGGTCGAGGTATATTTAATGGATCAGTTTCAGATATAACCGCAATGAGTTTGCTTGGTCCTGAAGTTTATCTATCAGGAACAGTAGCTACTCCTTATGGAGGATTAACAAGTGAGAAAAATGCTGCAATCGATCCAGGTACAAATAAGATTACATGGATTAGTACTTCTAGAGGAATAGCTGTTGGAGCAGAAGGGAGCATTGCTTTGGGGGCAAGAATAAATATTGCAAGGATACATTTAACTAAAGGTTTTTATGGAACAAGATATAACCGTCAAAAGGGAGCCGCTGAAACCTTTCATGGGAAATTTTAATAATCATGAATAAAAAAATAATTTTTTTAAAAGTTCTGATTTTTTCTGTTTTTTTTATTTTTTTTGTGTATGTGATTTTAAATTTTACATTCTTTAAGCATGAAAATTTTATAAAAAAACAAATTAATGATGTAGTTGAAAATACCAGTATGGGATATACTGAACAACTTTTTAAATTTAAAACACACAAAAATTACATTGGATTAGGTGTTGGATATGATAATTCCTATAGTATCAAAATTGGGGATTCTATTTCAAAACAATCCAATTCAAAAAAAATATTAATTTTTAGAAAGAAGAAAGGGAAATGGGTTTGCATAAACTCTTTTGTTACATTTTAGTAATTATTTATTTTTAAATAACACTTTTCTTTATTATAAATAATATTAATGAAAAATTTATTTCTACTACTATTGCTAAAAACTTTTAAATAGGTTTTCCCACAAGGCGAACTAGAAGCAAAAATATTGAATAATATGCCAGAATTCAAAGGTTCGGCAAATCAAGTTACTAGCCAAATGATGACCTATAACCCGACCGCTCGGATATGTCCCACAGTCAATAGCACGGAAATTTTTCCCTGCCCACATAGTAAATAAAAACAAAGCTACATTTTAAAAAGATGTGGCTTTTTTATTGAATTTGAAAAATTATAACAATGACACAAAATATAAAGTTACAACAACAGTAGGTTGGATAGATGTTTTACCCGTTTAAATCAAAAGTATATTATCATTGATTCCTTAAGCATTGTCAACAAAACAAAGGATTAGAAGTTTATGCCTATTGCATAATGAGTAGTCATATTCATTTATTTTGCAAAGCAACAAATGGTTTTATTTTGTCAGACGTTATAAGATATTTTAAGAAATTCACTTCCAAAAAAATAATTCAAACTATCATTGATGAGCCAGAAAGCAGAAGTGCATGTTTGCTAGATTATTTTAAAAATGCTTGTAAACATTTGAAAAGAGAACAACAATATAAAGTATGGCAAGACGGCTATCATGCCGAACATATTTACAGCAATTCATTAATTAAACAAAAAGTAGATTATATACATAAGAATCCTGTAAAAGATAAAATTGTTACATTGCCTGAAGATTACTATTTTAGCTCTGCCAGAAATTATGCGGGTTTAAAAAACGAAATAGAAATTATTTTATTAAACTTATTTTGAAGTTGATTGTGGACACGGATTGCACCCAAGGCTTTAGCCGAACAGACGAAGTAAATCCGTGCTATCAGGTATAAATGAATCAAACACCAATTTTAAAATCAAATATAATGAAATTTAAAAAATTAAAATAAGACAACTTTTTCATTTTATATAATGAAATAATAGTTTATTTTTGTTAATAGATGTTAAGCATATGCAAAAGATACTTTGTTTTTTATTTTTCCTAAGTTGTAGTTGGCTATACGCTCAAGGCGAAGCCAACAATTGGTATTTTGGTTCTCAAGCTAGGTTAGATTTTAGTAGTGGCTCTCCTGTTGCATTACCAGCAAGTAATATGTTTTCGGAAGAAGGTAGTGCTAGTATTTCAAATGCTGCAGGTCAGTTGTTGTTTTATTCTAACAGTAATCAAGTGTGGAATAAAGATTATCAATTAATGCCAAACGGCTCTGGTCTCTTAGGTAATGATGATAGCGGACAGTCTTGTATGGCAATTCCTAAACCCAATTCTTCTAATATTTATTACCTCTTTACTACAGATGCAGAAGGAGGTTCTCAAGGTTTGCGCTATTCAGAAATCGACATGAACTTAGATGGAGGGCTTGGGGATGTAACCGCAACAAAAAATGTGCTTTTGCAAGTACCTGTTGGGGAAAAATTAACAGCAATTAGAACAACTAGTGGAGATTATTGGGTTGTAAGTATGTTAGTTGGGTATGCAGATTTTGTTGCTTATAAAGTTACTAGCAGTGGTGTGGATACGGCTAACCCCGTTATTACAAACGTACCGCAATTAAATCTCGAAAATGTCTCAATGGGAAGCATTAAATTTTCGCCAGGCGGGACAAAATTATTAATGGCTAATACTTTAGGAAAAGTTTTTTTGTTAGATTTTAATAGCAATACTGGAGTTTTTAGTAATCCAAAATTGGTGTATAATTTCACAGATTCTTATGGTGTTGAGTTTTCACCTTCTGGTAATATTGGCTATATGTCAAGTGGTGTGATGGTTTCACAATTTGATTTAACAGCAGCTAATATTCCCAGTACTCAAACTATTTTATACAGTTCAAGTTTGGAAGTAATGGGAATATTACAATTAGGTCCTGATTTAAAAATATATTGTCCTATTGGTTATACTCAATTTGTAAGTGCAATTCAAAATCCAGATGTTTTAGGTGTAGGATGTAATTTTGATTTTAATAATATTGATTTAAGTCCAATGCTAGCGAATAATACAGCTGGTCTACCCCAATTCATCCAATCCTATTTCAACTCAGGTATTTTAGCTCAAAATAATTGTTTGGGAGAGTCAACAAATTTTGAGTTATCAAATAGTCAATCTGTTATATCGGTGGTTTGGGATTTTGGAGATGCTTCAACTACGTCTTCAGTATTAAATCCTTCACATACGTATGCAAATTCAGGGACTTATACTGTTTCTGCTACTATTTCAACGACAACAGAAACTATTACTAGAACAAAACAAATAACTATATCAGAAATCCCAGTCGTAGCTAATACTGTTGCTAATCAAGACTTTTGTGGAACAGCAGCAATGAGTTATGATTTGGCACAATTTAATGCAACGGTTATTGGTAGTCAATCAACCACAACTTTTGGAGTGGCTTTTTTTTCAAGCCAAACCAATGCAGAAAATCATACAAATATTTTAACAAATACTCAAAGTCTTCCTTTAGGAACTACAACTTATTATGCTAAAATTTATAATTTGGCTAATGCAAGTTGTTACGCTATTACCAATTTTAATGTAACATTATATATACAACCTATCGCAAATACAGTTTCAGATTATGTTATTTGCGAATCCACTCCCTATGATGGCATTGAACAATTTGATTTGCAAACTAAAAACAATTCAGTTTTAGGAAGTCAAACAGCAGCTAATTTTACCATATCGTATCATGCTTCTCAAAATGATGCTGATACAAAT
>CAKUWM010000031.1 GCA_934699305.1 uncultured Saprospiraceae bacterium
GAATAACTTTAATAATGTGGTAAATATGGCGGGTGGCTATAAACTTTATCTTGATTGTTCAGCTGAAAGAAGATTATTGGAAAAGGGTTGAAGCCAATCGGGATTTTAATACCGATTGGATATTCGTAATAGTCCCATTGCATTGTCCCAAGCGACTTTCATCCCGATATCGGGCGCATTTTGATTTTAAAGAAAGTTGGACTGATATATAAATCAACATCAGTATAACTCCCAAATCTGTATTTGGAAATGATGAATTGATATAGGATTCGTAATCAGCACTATTTGGTTTTGTAAAACCTCGGTTACTGGATTTGGGTTGAACTTGTGGTGAGGCTAAATTTTCAGGATCAATTTATATGGGAAATTAAAAGAATAATACTATATTTACGTTTTATTCAAACCACCAATATGAAAGTCATTCAATACCTAACAGAGCTTTTCTACCCTTCAACTTGCATCTATTGTAGCTCATCCGTACCCAATCAGCATAGCATATTTTGTTCCGAATGTCTAATGATGACTGTGTTTACACAATTCCAAAATGGCTGGGATAACGAAATGACACAGCGACTTGTGAGCATGACGCATTTAAAAAATGCCTATGCTCCTATCTTTTTTAAGAAAGGTTCTCCCATCGCGGGTTTATTTTATAAAATTAAATATGGTAATAGGCCGGATTTGGCGCAAAGATTTGGAGTTTATTTGGCATATTATTTCAAAGAATTAAAAAAATGTGGTCCTGATATTGATGTCATTACCTTTGTTCCTGTGCACCCTTTGAAAAAGGCAAAAAGAGGATATAATCAAAGTGAGGTAATAGCTACCAGTATGGGGAATGAGTTAGATATACCGTGTCTCCCGTTATTAACAAGGATAAACAATATAGAAACGCAGACTCATTTTGGGCGTATAGACCGGCTAAAGAATCAAGAAGGAAGCATCCAATGTGATGCCATAATGATGAACTATAAGCACGTCTTAATAGTGGATGATATCTTGACTACAGGCGCCACCATTGAGACTTGTAGTGATGCTATAGAGAAAGTCAATCCAAAGGTGTGTATTTCTGTTGCGACATTGGCACAGGCCGATAATTGGTAATGTCAAAGGAGTGGATTGTTGAAAAAGCCAGTTACTTTTCTCGATTGATAACGTAGTGCATGAGTTTTTCTAAGGCGGAGGATGCTTCATTGTCAGACACTTTACGTAGGATACTGATGGCTTCGTCACAATATTCTATCATTCTTTTTTCGGCATATTCCATACCTCCGGATTGATGGACAAATTGAATCACTTCTTGAACAGCCTTTTGATTTTTACTTTGATTTTTAATTAAATTGATGATATGTCTTTTAACCGGTCTTTCTGCTTGTTGTAGGGCGTAGATCAAAGGTAGGGTCATCTTTTTTTCTTTAATATCAATACCTAAGGGCTTTCCGACATCTTTAGTCCCATAGTCGAAGAGGTCGTCCTTAATTTGAAAGGCAATACCTACTTTTTCTCCAAATAATCTAAACTGTTCGTAAATGGTTTTATCTACACCGGATGAGGCGGCCCCTGCTTCACAGGCTGCAGCAATAAGGGAGGCGGTTTTTTGTCTGATTATTTCAAAATAAACTTCTTCTTTAATGTCGAGTTTACGGGCTTTTTCAATTTGTAACAATTCCCCCTCACTCATATCTTTAACTGCACCGGAAACGATGCGTAGTGACTCGAATTCTCGATTGTTGACAGCAAGCTGTAATCCTTGTGCCAGTAAATAATCTCCTACCAATACAGCAACCTTATTTTTCCAAAGGGCATTGATGCTAAAGAAGCTGCGTCTTTCCATACTTTCATCGACGACATCATCGTGTACCAAGGTTGCTGTATGGAGCAATTCAATTAGAGATGCTGCATTGAAAGTGGTATCCGTACACTTTCCTGCTGCTTTGGCACTGAGAAAGACGAAGATGGGGCGAATCTGCTTCCCTTTTCGCTGAATGATATAATACATGATGCGATCCAGAAGTGCGACATTGCTCTTCATGGCATTCCGGAAATGTTTTTCAAACTTTATAAGTTCTTCTTTTACCGGTTCTTTTATACTATCCAGCTGGTTTGACATCGTTTGGCTGCAAATGTAATATCATTTTGTTATACTATGAAAAAAGAAATTAGGCTTTATGAAAATTCATACATTTAGAGATAGAAAAGAGGACTTAAATGTCGCTATTCATCAACTTGAGGATTAAAATCATTCATGTTGATGACAACTTCGATGCTCCAATTTTGACGCAATGGCTCAATTTTACGACTATAGATATTTTCCGGATCTTCCTTTAAGATAAAGCTGCCTTTGTCTATTTTTCCATTTTTATTACGATCCTCTAAGATGTCGATTTGATAGGATTCAGCCGGTAAGCCTTCCACATCAATTTTAAAACTATTTGTATTGCTCAAATGCCATTTTTTCCATATTTCTCTTGATTTGACTAATTGGATTATATAGTCAAAAGAGGCATTTAAGCTATCTATCTGCAAGACTATCGAACTCAGAGTGGAGGGGTCTGTGATTTTGAACCGGATTTGCAATGAATCATTAGCATTGTTCAACCGGTCTTTAATCGCTCCCGGATACATTTTTAAAGCATAGGAAGTATCAGCAAGCCAATTGCTTTTTAGCAAGATATTATTTTGATCTAAAGAGTCAATAATGGCTGTAAAGTCGAGTGGTGTGGTGTCTTGTTGTGTGGTGAGTTGCATTAGCTCTTTGTGTAACGAATAAATCCCAGAGTTAAAGTTAAGTCTTACCGGTTTGCCGGGCACGTAGGGGAAGATTTTGATTTCAGTTCTTTCTTCTACCAGTTTAATTTTTCTGTCAGCCCATTTGGGGGAGAGCTTTTGTCGGATAGTATCAGGTTTAAAACCCGGTTTGGTTATTTCTATATTGACTTGTCTCAATGTGTCGCCATAATATACATCGATCAATTGTTCGCCCATCTTGAATCTTGGCTGCAACTTGTCATCCAGGGATCTGATTTTAAACCCGGCAGTAGAAGGATCAACAACAAAGCGGATTCTTTGATTGGAAGAGCTGTCCACCGAAGTTATTTTAGGGGGGATTTCTTTGCTGAACACTTGAATTTTAAGGGGTTTGCCGGTATATGGCAGCGATATGTTATTTCGGACAAATCCGGCTTTTTCATTTGTCAAGTCGTATTTATAATTGAGATTATCGTCTTTTAACGCTATTGCCTGATAGTTGCCGACTTTCATATTATGCAGGACGACTTCCCCATTTTTGTTGGAGCGACCAGCATAGTCAGGTAATGACTTATAGACGACACTGTCGGAAAGGTCTCTATACAACATGAGGAGGGTATTGTCAGAGGGCTTACCCGTTCCGGCATCTATGATGTTGGCTTGCAACTCTAAGGAGTCAATTATGTCTCCGGTACTGAAAACATACCTGAAATCAGGGACAATATTTCCTTCTGTATAATCCTTGACGGATTCGCCGAAGTTGATGATATAAGTTGTATTGGGCTTGAGTTCTTCTCCGTCGTCAAAGGCGAATAGCACGGATTTATCTTTTATTTTGACGGTAGGTTTGTACTGTAAGGGTGGGCTGATGAGAATTTGTTGTTCGGCTTTGTCCAATATTAGAAATTCATCAAAGTTAAAAATAAGATTTTGCTTTGTGAAGTGGGTTTGGTTAAAGGCAGAACTTTTATCTTTCTTGAGTTGAGGGGGAGTCGTATCTTTGGGTCCACCGGTAGGTTGTACCGGACGAGCACAGGATGTCCAGATTAATAGAGTTAAGAGATAAAAACACCGAATTGTCAATTTCATAGGATACATTCAAGGGCAAAGATAGGGTATTCGCATTGGTTATTATTCTTTTTGATTATTTCTAAAATCATTGGCTGATGAGTTGCGAGATTGGGCGTATTGAAAACCCATATTCCACCATGTTTTCATCTTTTCCGCATTAAATATAAGTGAAGAAGAGTGGGCTGTTACAGAGGTGGGTGAGTAATAAAAATTGAGTGTAACATCTTTGGCTTTGGCGACTAATTTTCCGATGCGGATATTTTGTCTTGAGATCCTTTCTGCCATATATAGATTGAGGTGTGTCAGCAAGGAAAATACATTTTTTGAAGGTAGCAAGTTGGTGCCGGCAGTCTCAGAATCAAGAATGATGACGTCAATAATCTTAGCTCCCAGGTGTATGGCTTCTTCAATGGGAACTTTTGAGCCGAACCCGCCGTCGGCATATTCGTAGCCATTTTTTTCGTTTAAACTCATGAATGGGATAAAATTACAGGATGTCCATATCCAGTCACAAAATTCGCGATAATTGTGATCTTTAATCGACTTGTATTCTACCTGGTTGAGGGTAAGATTCGATACGGTTACCACAGCTTCTTTTTCAGAAGATTTTAATTTGTCAAACTCTTCTTCTGTAAATTTTTCCAATATCAGTTTTTTTAATTTGAAGCTTTCTCCAAATGTTTTTCGTCCCCTAATAAACTGGCGAATGACGTTGGTGTGATTTATTTTGACCTTGGTAGAATCTCCATCAGGCCGGAAGGTAAATGGATTAAGGCTAAAAATATCGTTTTGACTCACGGAAGTAAAGACTTGTTTGATTTTTTCGACTTTGCCTAATGCCAGATGACATATCAAAAGGCTACCGGTAGATGAGCCCACCCAGATATCATATTTGTATTCCAATTGTTTAATCAAATATTCAGCTACGCCTCCGGCAAATGCGCCCCTGCTACCACCGCCGGAAATGACAAGGGCTCTCATTTGTATTGAATAATATTATTTAGAAAATAGTTGGTCACATGTCAGATACTTGTATGATTTTAGTTTGCCCAGCGCCATTCGTTTCCGAGAATGAGCTCTTCTTTTAGTTTGTTTTTAATCATGAGGTCTCTCGTTTCGTCCGAATTGCGATACCTAACAGGTAGGTAGTCTTCATTGGCAAGTGCGTAGAGCATCATGGTAATAAAGCGTACATTGTTGTTGAGTTGATCTTTTATAACGAGGTTGAAGTGGTCGCAATCTGCGTGATAGCATCCCCAAGCACCCGGTGGTAACTTACCATTGGAAGAAGATACCGGGACGCCGGCAAGCATAAAGGGTTGATGATCGCTATGAAGTCCTAAAGAGGACGATACGTCGTTGGCATAAGAGGTATCCACTTCTTGCATTATAGTACCAATGTTATGCATGATGGATTTCAGGCTGTCGTTACCTCCGGCATTAAAACCTCTGGTGTTGTTGGCCATGTCCAGGTTAATCATGAGCTTGACATTTTTAAGTTGATTGTCTTTTTCAAGTTGACTAACCATGTATTTTGAACCGAGTAATCCTTGTTCCTCTCCCATAAATAAAACAAAGTGGATGGTTCTTTTGGTTGTAAGATGAAGGGTTTTGAATACACGGGCAATATCTAAGACGGTAAAGGAGCCGATTCCATTGTCAATAGCGCCGGTGGCGAGGTCCCATGAGTCGAGGTGCCCACCTATGATGATGGTCTCGTCTTTGAGGTTAGGAGAGGTCCCTTCTAACGTCGCAATTATATTTCTTGCTTTGGTAAGTTCACTTTTATTGGCCATATTGATTTCGGCCGATAGGGGGGATCCATCCTTCAGTTGTTTTCTAATGTCTTCACCGGACTCAAGAGAAATACACACAGCCGGTATGGAGATGAGGTTGCCGGTGACAGAAGCAGTACCGGTGAGCAATACGCCACCTGTAGCGCCATTGGAAAGAATGATACCGCGAGCTCCGTATCGGATGGCAAGGGCTGTTTTTTCGGAACGGTGAAGGTTGGACTTTCCTTTATTTTCCGTAAGTCGTACATTGATGTTGGCAAGGACGATTTTGCCCTTAATCCTTGAACCGGTAGCTTCAAAGTCTGATGTGAGACCATCGCCTAAATCGATAATTTCGCCTGATACATGTGCTGATACCGGTGAGTGGGCCAAAGAAACGACGGGATATTCTTTGTTTGTGGAGCTTCCTTTGATTGTTAATGAAACGGACTTTCTTGACCAGGCCTCCGTTTTAAATTCTTGAAAATAGGCATTTTTGTAACCGTATTGTTGAAAAAGTCGATAAGCATATTCTTCTGCTCGCCGACCGTTGTCACTGCCGGTAAGTCGATGACCGATGGTCTCTGTAATGTCCTTAAGGTTTCCATAAGCCCTTCCATGCTGTAAAACGTCCGTATTAATTTTTTCAAAAACGGGTTTTAGTGGTTGCCCGGTAAGCAATGCAAAGGATGTTGCTATCAGGAAAAAAGTGATTATTGGGACATATTTATTCATTTACCTTAGCGTATTTTGATTATAAAATTAGGATAAGTTTTCATAATAAATTTTAAATTAAACGAAATATACTAAATTAATTTTGCTTTGACCAATAGGCTGCCTCCATTCCCCTATAGGAGCGCAGGGCTCGGAGGAGACAAGTGGCCAAAGTAATTTCCGAATTGTATAGTTGAATCGAAACCAAATTGTAGAGAATCCCATTGAATTTGAATGTGAATCCGCCAATAAATAAAAACCGGTTTCACTATAAGATTGCAATTTGAAAAGCATGAATTTGAATGTGAATTTCTTAAATATTCATTTATTTTTGCTTAGTGTAAATAAAACACTAATTTTGCCTGTTAATTTGAATTTGTGAAAGTTGTAGTAGATCTCGGTGGAACAAAAGGAGATTGGCGTTTAATAGGCCCGGACGGGCATATAGAGTCAGCTCAAACCAGAGGGTTCAACCCTACGTTGCATAGCATGTGGGACTTAGAGCAGATTGTCAAATCCGACTTGCGTCTTCATAAGCATGCCATTTCTGAAGTTTACTATTATGGTGCGGGTGTTCATGGTGATATGATAATTCATTCACTTGGTGTAACATTAAAGTCGTTACTTCATACAGACAAAATAGAAATAAACTCCGATCTTATTGCAGCTTGTAGGGCGACATGTCAGTATGATAAGGGTATTGTATCTATTTTGGGCACAGGCTCTGCTACGTGTATGTACGATGGTTCTAATATAGTGGATAAGGTTCCTTCATTAGGTTATATTGCAGGTGATGAAGGGGCGGGCAGTAGTCTGGGAAAGCAAATATTGCAGGCATATTATTATCGAGAAATGCCGGAAGATCTGAAAGGGGAGTTTGAGAAATTATATGGATTCAGTCGGGAAGAACTCTTGGAAAACATATACAAAAGGCCGGGAGCAAATAGTTACCTTGCTTCATTTGCCAATTTTGCATTGACCCTAAAGGAGCATCCATATATAGATAATTTGATAAGACAAGAGTTTGAAAAATTTGTTGCCCGGCACTTGCTAAAGTATTTTCAGGCCAGACAATATAGGTGTCATTTTGTCGGTAGCATAGCATGGTTTTTACAAGACCAGTTAAGATCTGTACTTGATAATCATGGACTCTTGTTGGGAAGTGTCATCCGAAAACCGATAGATGATTTAGTATATTTTCACAATCACCCGAATAAACCATAATTATTTTATTGATGATAAAAAGAGTTGGCGTATTAACATCAGGTGGGGATTCTCCGGGGATGAATGCTGCAATAAGAGCTACAGCAAGAGCTGCGATCTATTATGATTTGCATATTTACGGCTTTATGAATGGTTACGAAGGGCTGATAGATGGTAAACTCAAACGTTTAGAGAAAGGCGACGTAGGCAACATTATACAGAGAGGTGGGACTATATTAAAAACTTCACGAAGTGAGCGTTTTATGACACCTGAAGGTCGTCAAATGGCTTATGAAACATTGGTAGCAAACGACATTGATGCCCTTGTTGTCATTGGGGGCAATGGTACGCTTGCGGGAGCGGCATGCTTCATGAATGAATTTGATATTCCTGTTGTCGGTATTCCGGGTACTATAGACAATGACTTATCCGGAACGGATTATACGATTGGTTTTGATACCGCCATTAATACAGCTATTGAGGCAGTAGATAAAATTAGGGATACCGCCGACTCTCACAATCGCCTGTTTTTTGTTGAAGTCATGGGCCGTCATTGCGGTCACATTGCTATGTACACCGGTATAGCAAGTGGAGCCGGTAATGTATTGGTTCCTGAAATAGATGCCAATTTAGATGAATTGATACATACTCTTAAGAAGGCACACAAACGAGACAAGCTCTTCTCGATAATCATTGTCGCTGAAGGCTGTCACTTGGGTGGAGCTCAAGATGTCGCGAAGAAGGTATTGGAACATATTAAAAATGTGGATGCCAAGGTCACTGTGATCGGTCACTTGCAACGCGGAGGTGCACCTTCTTGTCAAGATCGGGTACTCAGTAGCAGACTTGGCTATGCTGCTATCTATGGTTTGATGAATGGCGAAAGAGGTGTTATGGCGGGTGTAATTAATAATAAAGTGATTTTTACGCCCATTCAGGAAGCATTAGCGCAACCTAAGATTTTTAATGATGACTTTATCAAATTAGCCAATATTTTAGCTATTTGATAAGGATATTGGCTTTTCATTTACTCAATACCGATGTGATAAATGTAATAGACTAAGTGTTTTAGTCTAAATATCAATAACATCGGGATTATATGAAGTAATGATTTCATTAGACCATAAATTACACGTATTTGATCTATTCCGCATTTGTCTAATGGGTGATTCGTTGTTGAACTATTTACTTTAAAAAGTATTTAAATCAGGGAATGAAGCAATAAAAGCTTTAAGTCAAATGACTTTATATACGATGAATGTCTTCGTGATTGAATCGGTGTCTGAGTGACCGGAATATTAATAGATTAATAGTGAAATATTAAATATATAACCAAAATCCCATAAACGCAAATTCCTCTTAAAAGCATCACTTTGCTTTAAGAGGAATTTGGGTTTATGGCAAAAAAGGAATAACATGGAATTAGGGATCGGAATGTTTGGCGATTTGAACTTCAACACACAAACCATGCGTTATCAGAGCTCATCCGAACGATTAAAGGAGATCGTAGAAGAGGTTCAACTTGCTGATGAATTGGGAATTGACTCCTTTGCCATAGGAGAACACCATCGGGAGGATTATGCTGTATCCTCACCTGAAATTATGCTTGCTGCACTTGCTACAGTCACAAAGAATATCCGCTTGACGAGTGGTGTCAACGTGATTAGTTCGGCCGATCCGGTTAAACTTTTTCAGGATTATGTCATGTTGGACTTGCTATCCGGACATCGTGTTGAGCTTATGGCCGGGAGAGGCAGTTTTATTGAATCTTTTCCATTATTTGGATATAATTTACAAGATTACAACGAACTTTTTGAAGAAAAGCTTAAACTATTGATGGCCTTAAGAGAACAGGAAGTAGTTAACTGGAAAGGCCGATTTCGCCCTGAGATAATAAATCAAACTATTTATCCGCGTCCGGAAAGAGCACTTCCTATATCCATTGCTGTGGGTGGGACACCGTCGTCTGTATTGAGGGCTGCTAATATGGGATTGCCCATTGTATTTGCTATTATTGGAGGAAATCCTGCCCAATTTAAACCACTTATAGATGGCTACAAGGAGGTATATGAAAAGGCCGGTCACAATCCGGGAGAAATGAAGATTGGTGTTCATTCGCATACTTTTATCGCTGATTCTGCATCATCTGTTTTGGACACATATTACCCGCTTTATGCTCGTGCCATGAATAAGTTGGGTCAGGAAAGAGGTTGGGGCAGCAACTATTCACCGGCTTCATTTCAAGCAGGTATGGGGGTCAATGGAGCACTGTATATGGGCGATCCTGAGTATGTTGCTGAGAAAATCATCCGGATTTTTGAGTTGTTTGATATTAGACAGTATATTGCCCATCTGGATGTGGGTGGACCTACACATAACCAACTGATGAAAACAATTGAAATGTATGGAACCAAAGTGATTCCTATTGTAAAGAAGCATTTTGAAGGAAAGTAGATTGAGTTAGTTGATCGGAGTCTCTCCAATTTGTTGGGCGGAAAGGAAGCCATATAAAATTGTAAAAAATTTTAGTTAAATTGGCGCATGAAAAAGGATCAAGCACACACCAATTTTATACTGAAATTGATGTTAAACCTGATTGCAATTGGGTTATACTGTGGGTTGGTTATTGTAGCCATCTATGCTCCGGTATCTAATTGGTCGGAGTTTTTCTTATTTTTTTTGGGAATTTTTATATGCTCTCTCCCTGCTTACTTTATAACAGAAAATTTCCTTGTTCCTCACTTACTGTATGAAAGAAAATTCTTCTTACTTATACTTGGTGTTCTATTTAATATAGCATTAGGCGCATTGTTGTGCGCTTTTGTTTGCATTTATATTATTGAGATGCTATACCCAACTGCATTTGGCGAAAATCAATCAGTGTGGGAAGCCATAATCAACGAATCTACTGACTTTTTGTTTTACGCATACATTTTTGCATGGAATTTTATTTTAATCATATTTACAAGTGGTGCAATCCGAATATTTTACAGTAAAAAGAAGCTCGAAGTTCAAACCATCAATGTGGAGGATGAAAAGATGTTTGCGGAAATGTCGTACTTGCGGGACAAGCTCAATCCTGACTTTCTTTTATCCATGATGGATGAAATAAAAAGTAGCATTGAGCACGAAGATAAAAGTGTTAAAAAAGCAGTGGATACTTTTTCCAATCTTTTATACTACCAGTTATACGAGTGCGCTCAGGATAAAATTGAGATAGAAAAAGAAATTCGATATGTAGAAAGTTATGTCAATATACAGTCTAATCGGTTGGAAGAAGGATTTGACGTAAGGCTTGTTCTTGGATACGGATTGCAAGGCTTCTATATCCCTCCCCTGATGATTTTGCCATTGATTGAGAATGCCTTCAAACACAAATCCCACCTACAGAATCCACAGGATAATAAGATTCACATCAATATTTACAAATCAAATAATACTACTCTAAACATCATTATTAAAAATACCTATGAAGAATTGTACGAAAATAAAACACTAAATAAGAACCATGGTGGCGTCGGACTTTCTAATCTAAAACGTCGGTTGGAGCTTTGGAGTGATAATCGTTATTCCTTTGAGACATATATTGAGGATGGTATCTATAATACAAAATTAATCCTAAGTGTATGATTATAAAAGGAATATACCAAAATGTATTTGAGTTTGTAAAAAAATACAAGGTTCTACACCTATTTTTATGGCTTTGCATATTAGGCATAAATTTCTTTGAATATCGTGAAGAATTGACATCCACCGATGTGGTAATATTAGACAATAGTTTTTTGGTGCTGAATGGAATTGTGCCATTTTACATGATAGCTCACTTAATATTGCCAACTTATCTGTATAAGAATAAATTCGTCACTTACTTTCTAATAGTCTTTGTTTTAGCTTTTCAGATGTCTTTGTTTTATAGCTGCTTTAGTATATTTATATACTTTGACTTTACGCGTTCTTTGGAGCAGAATTTTGCTAATATAAATATGGCATATCAACTGCAAGAATTTTTGAGTAGCTTTTGGACGTATCTAATTCCACTTTTTTGTGGGAGTGCGATTAAAGTTATGTTAGATCGCTTTCGTGCTGAAAATGTTTTGCGTAAAGCACAAGAAGCACATCTGTCCACGGAACTTAATGCCTTAAAAAGTCAAGTTCACCCACATTTTTTATTTAATGTGATGAACAATATTTACTTTCAGATTTCTAAAAATAATACAAAAGCTCGACGTCTCGTCGAATTAACCAGTGAAATGTTACGTTACCGATTGTATGAATGTAATACAAAATATGTTCCTTTGAAACAAGAAATAGCGTATTTCAACAATTATTTAGAAGTGGCACAACTTAAAGGTATTCAATCAGAAAGGATTGATTTTAATGTAGGGCATGGTGTTGAAAGTGAAGAGATTGCCCCACTTGTCATGAGTTCGGTGCTGGAAAGTGCTCTTGAGTACTTGAAAGGAGGTGACAAGTCAATGCATATAAGCCTGATAAAAAATGATGACAAACTCATATATGAATTGAAAACGGCGGATGAATTGATTCCAAATGATGCTTCAAGCTATACTGACACGGATGAACGAATAGTCAACCTATACAAAAGACTTGACTTGCTTTATCCGGGGAAATATTATTTTGAATACTTCAATGATAAGTACCAATTTTATTCTAAGCTAACACTTTTGTATGGACCTAATTAAATGCCTAATTGTGGATGACGAGCCCTATGCACGAAAGGGATTGGAAGAGCATCTTGAACACATTGACTTTCTGAAACACGTAGGATCGTGCAATAGCGCCATTCAGGCCACCACCTATTTGCAGGATATGGATATTGATTTACTTTTTCTTGATATCCAAATGCCTAAGGTCACAGGGATTGACTTTATTAAAAACCTCAGCAATCCGCCTCTTGTTATTATTACGACAGCCTATCCCGAATATGCCATCGAAAGTTATGAACTTGATATTGTTGACTACCTACTCAAACCAATATCATTTTCACGATTTTTTAAAGCAACAATTAAAGCTAAAGGCATTTTTCAACAGCAACTTCAATCTAATTCTCGGAATCAGAGTTTTTTCTTTGTGAAATGTAGTCAAAAAATTGAAAAAATAATTATCAAAGAAATTGTCTATGTCGAAAGTATGGTAAATTATGTGATTATCCACACCCTTAATCACAAATACATCACGTATCTGACCTTTAAAAGTGTCATTGATCAATTACCTCGTGGGCAGTTCATTCGTATTCACAGAAGCTTTATTGTTGCCTTAAAGTCCATTCAAACCATTGATGGGAATGAAGTCGTGGTCGAAAAATCCAAACTTCCGATCAGTAAAAATTACAAAGATGAAGTCATGGAAATGGTTGAAAAATATATGTTCAAAAGATGATGAATCATGTAGAATAAAACTGTCAAATATCATACGTTTTGATCCTGAACTGTATTTTTTTCTAGGACGTCTATGATGGTTTTGAGGATAATAAACAATGGTTCGCGACCTTCTTTGGTCACAATTGGCAGGTCATCCGGCTCTAAAGCATCCTCTACAAAGGCCAGTAAGTCTTCTTGAGGATAATCTGTATAAAACGCATCGATTCTGTTTCTAAATTTATTGCTCGTTGCACTATTCAGTATCTCCCAATTAGCTTCCTCTGTTGACTCGATATCACGAACCGGAACTTCCTTAATGGCGACTCTTCTTTCACGAAAACTTTTGAAAATTATCACGGTGAGAAAAACCAAAAAATCAAACTCCTCTTCCGTCAGCAATTCGAAATCTTCCTGATTGATATAATGGAATATGGCAGGCTGTTCCCGGGAAAGGTCGAGAAGTGATTCAGTAGAATCATTGTCGGATTCTACTTCAAGTTCAAAAATTTTATTGATAATTTCTTCGGATATAAACATAGTATGGCTTGTCGATTTTGAAAGTGCAAACATAACAAATGGATTCCCGATTGGATTAAAAATATTGGATATTTGTTAAATCAAATGTTAAATGAATATGTCTGTGTTATGTAATACCAAATTGATTTACAAATCAGTCCAACATTTTTTGGTATTATACTCCCGCTAGCTATCGGGAAGATAGTCGGTTAGGATAATGTAATTGGACTATTACGAACATTCAATCGATATGAGACTATGCTGATAAGAATTGTAAATGAGCTATATGGATCGGATTGACAATGATTTTGAACAAAACCAACATAAAAAAAGGGAATTCAATACTTTTACTGAATTCCCTTTTAAAAATTTATTAAGCATCACCCTTTCCAAAATAGTGCCCCAAAGTGAGGAGGTGTACATGTTGCTTTTAATTTAACCAATGAAATTATGCAACATGAACAATTAATGGAATAATCAAAATTTGATTATAATCATTATCAGAAAACTTTTGTTCTGATTGATGATGTAAAGATGATATATAATAAATATCTATCCTTCACCCTTTTCAGGTAAAAATATTTTTAGTGGTTTTTCTGTATATTATTTTCCCAGGTCATAAACTTCTTTGATATGTTCCATTTCTTTTTCCATATCAATTTTTAAGTCAATCAATTTGCCGGATTTTATATTCATAACCCATCCGTGAATGTGCATTTCTCCATTGTTATAGGCTTCTTGTACAGAGGCTATTTTAATAAGATTGATACATTGTTCTAGTACGTTTAGCTCCACCAATCTGTCGTACCGTTTATCGGGATCTGTAATTGCATTAAGTTCTTTGTCATGCAGACGATATACGTCCCTAATGATACGTAGCCATGGATTGAGCAGCCCCAGGTCTTTTGCCTGCATCGCAGCTTTGACGCCACCGCATTGATAGTGACCACACACTACAATGTGTTTGACGTGAAGATGCTTGACTGCAAAGTCCACTACAGATTGAGTATTGAGGTCTATATTGCCTACAATATTGGAAATATTGCGGTGTACGAAAACTTCGCCCGGCTTCAGACCCATGATTTCTTCTGCACTTACTCTACTGTCGGAGCATCCAATGTATAGGAGTTGTGGTTCCTGCCCGGAAGAAAGCTTGTTAAAATAGTTGGCATCAGTGGCCAACCTTTCGTTGATCCAACGTTCATTATTTTTAAAAATATAATCTATATTCATGTGATATTTAATTTATTCCATTTAAGGTAGGTTGTGAGTTCGATATATATGTAATTTGTAGAATTTAATCGTTTTAAGAAAAATCATGGCTTGAATCAAAACAAACAACCGTCTTTCGCTCTAGACTTCAATACATAATCAAAATGCTGTAAAAATAAGAAATGGAAGCCAAGTTCTTCAGGCAAATGTACAAAGTTGCCCAATATCGGCAAATAATAATTCTATGTGTAAGCCTTTAAGTTGTGAAATATGCTATATGGCCAATGGTCTATAGAAAGGGAAGATGACAATAAAGAAATTGGGGTAAAAATCGAATAACAGGAATTTCTTAACCCGATGTTGAAGAGATTAAATAAAAAATCTCCGAACGCTGACTTTTCGCCGCATCCGGAGATTGTAATATCCTGAGATATTATTTCGTAAATTTATGAAGCCGAGTTGTATTGGCTGTCAGAAATGACTGCTTGAGTTGACTTCACAGGATAGACAGTTATTGGTTTGACTTCAATTCGGTCATCGATTTTGCTGATGTGAATCGGACCATAAACTTTTTGTGTCTGGTCTAATTGTTGAACAGCAATGTAGTAATCGCCCGGCTGAATTTCATTAAAAGAATATTCACCCCAGGTGTCGGGCATTTCAGAGGCAACCAAGGAAAGGTCGTCCATCTCCAGAATGTTTATAACAACATCTTGTACGGGTGTTTTATCATTGAGCAACACTTTTCCGGATAATTGATCCTGATTTGCGTTACCTATCAAAGAAACACCACTTAAAAATACCATTAAAAATGAGAATGCGAAGAGAATGTAAAAGCTTACATTGGATTTTGTATTATTCATAGCAAATTATATTTTGTCAGTGATTAAATTTTGTTCTGCAAAGTTAACGTAATTTTACACTAAGTAGTTTATTTTATCGACAAATATTTCTTAAAAAATTTATAGAAATATGTAAATCAAATAGATAGACATAAATAATATAATTTGGAAAATGATTTTTTTCGACGAAACTTGGTCAATAATTTGTGTTTTTCTGTTTAGTAATAAAGATTTAAGGCTTTTTTAAACGTTTTTTGCTATTTGAGCGATATTTCAATGATATATATTGATTATCAAACTATAATAATATACATTATATTGTAATTTAATAGAAGTATGACGTATATAATTTGATTGTATCCAAGAGGGATATTGTAATATTTGTGCAATAATTTAGTTTATCGAAATAATATTTTGTATTGCTGGGATTGTGTATTTATTCAATTTATTTATTGAATCATCCGATGGATTGTCAAGATACAGTAGGCTTAGAATCAAAGTGTTGACTTAATGAT
>CAKUWM010000032.1 GCA_934699305.1 uncultured Saprospiraceae bacterium
GTCCATGTAAAACTGACGTAGTCTGATGCATTGTCAACGGTGAGGATTAAGGTAGAGCCTACGCACAGTGGCGCATTGCTACTGATGATTACTTCCGGGCAACTGAAGGCTGACGTATAGCCAAAATGATAGCTTCCAGAGATTGTCATTCTTTCAATCGGGAAGGGGAGGTTATCACCTTTTATTTTCGATGGATTGTAACTAAATGCCAGTAAAATATTGGTTAAAAAAAATATAAAAAATGAAGTAAAAAAGAGCTTCTTTTTATAAAATACCCTCAATAAAGAATGAGATAATTTGTATAGTATTTTGTATTGCATTTTTTCATTTTTTATCATTAGCTAAAATGATTCGGTTTTATATGGCGCGCTGAGTATAAGGTTTGTGGTTATTTTTTAATAAAATTTATTGAATTACTTTCGGTTATGGCACCTGAATTCCCGTCATTCAACACTAATTTTATACCGTATATATATTTCCCATTTATTTTCAAATCTCTGTCTAAGTATGAATAGGTCAAAGCACCGAGTTGCTTTATTTTTTTCCACGAACCATTATCGGCTTTCCTGTATAAGTAGAAATGAAAATTAGTTGATTCATTATTAGTAAGGATCGGACTCTTCCATTCTAAATATGTAGCAGAATATTCCGGACGATAAGTGGCTTTTAATTGTTTTACCCGGATAGTGTTTAAATCGAATGCCTTCCTTCCTTTGACCGGAAACGAAGGCTCAGAAAGTAATCCGGTAGAATCCTGGGCTTTGATGATATACTGATAAAGTTTCAGTGGAAGAGCAGTGGTATCCGTCCATTTGATGGCTTTTGCATCACTGACACGCATGATCCTTTGATAGACAGCGCTTATCCCATCCGGGTCTTTACGATAGATTATATACGCCGCCACATCCTCGCTTGAGCTGGGTGTCCAGCGCAATTCAATTCCTGAAGTACCAGATGATGCAGGCAATGATGCAGGAGCAGCCGGTGGAATGATATCAGGTCGTTTGAGACTAATTATTTCTGAAAATGCAGACTGATTGAAGCTCCTGTCCACAGCAGAGACCTTGTAATACACCTTTTTATCAAGCGAAATCAAAGAAACAGAATCTCGCCAGGCATTGTAAACCGTGGGTTCTTTGGTGATTTGAGCAAATTCGTGTTCCGGATTGTTTCCCATATAAACACGATATCCTATCAAATCCTTTTCGAGGTTCTGATCCCAAGTAATGTTGACGCGTCCCAATGAATCAATGTATCCTTCAAGATGTTTCGGAATTGCCGGTGCCACAGAATCAACCAAAGGCACATAAGCGGGGGCACTTCGTATTTGATTGTTTGATAAATCATAGGCAGCAACGATGAAGTAATAAGACCGATCAGTCTGAACAGGTCCGGTATAATGATACGATTTTTGAGAAACAGGTAATTTGTCTGCAATTACTTCATATCCTGTTTCAATATTATCTGCCAATAAAATCTGAAAATAGCCTATCTCAATTTCTTCCTTTGGCATTTCCCACTTCAACGTAATTGAGCCATCTTTCGAAGCCTCTGCTATATAAATCACCGGTGAGGATGGTGGTGTCTTATCCACGCTTTGTGCAGCAATAGTTACAGGATCGCTTAATTCACCAAAAGCATCAATTCCCATCAGTCGATAGAGATATTCATGTTTATTTTGAGTTAATGAATCCGCAAAATGATAAAAGCCGTCGTCACTACTGAGCGGATTGTGTATGATGAGGAGGGGTGCATCATGTAAGGCTTTATATGTCTTCCCGCCATCATCTGAACGTTCTAATTTGTATCCGGAATAATACTGATCATTCAGTTTGTTCCATTTCAGATTAATTCTCCCATCTGCGGGTTCAGCATAGAATCCATTAATCCGGGCTAAAGTATCTTTTTCGTTTCTGATAGAAACCAATCCGTTTTCGGTAATATTTAATGCTTCTCTGGTCATGATGACATAACTATAAGCATGACCCGGCTTCACATCCCTATCCACATACCTGAGCCCGAGCGAAGTAGCGGCCAATGGAGACCGGTCGGCAGCAAGCATAGCCATACCATATCTCATTTGGCTTTCTGAAAACTGCATGATGATCCCATCTTTGTCAGAAGTCTCTCGCGCTCCGTACATACATTGCGCAGCCACGAGCAGAAGACTATCTTTCTTTACAACATCCGGGGTAAACTGCCCAATTTCCCACTGCTGTATGGAGTCAAGAAAAATGTATTCAGTATAGGCAGTATCCGGAGTAGAAACCTCATTTAGTCTAAAAACAGCATACGGCTTATGTTGAGTTCTGACCCAGAAAGATGCATTATTAGGTGCCCAACGCAATACAATAGAATCCTGATATGCCTTGGCAACAACTTCGATTCGATTTGGTGTGCTTTTGTCCGAAACCATACCGGACAGAGATACACCTCCCGGTGGGTTAAATGGCATACTATACAGCTCAGTGAGGTTATACGGTCCCGTTTTAGGGTTATTGGCCAACTCTAATCTACCCACATAAGAGACACCTGTGGAATCATGGAGGATTATCTCGTAGGTATATCTTTGACCCGGTAATCCGGTCGAATCAACAAAAGATAAACCCAGTGATATACCTAGGGTAGGATTAGTGATTGCTTCCGGCACGATATAATTATACTGTATCTGTTGGTTGGTCAAGTTTCCACCTACATTTTTTGTACTAAATGTCGGGTCATACAACATATCACCCAAAACTCCGACCATACCGTTGTAATCTTCTTTGTGGCTTAAAAACCATTGATGGGGATATGGCCGGATGTTTTCTGCCAAAATAGTTCTTTTACCAGCAACATCTATCCGTGTTATCGAATAACCATACTTGTTGCCCCAGTTCCATAAGGTGTCATTGTTCGGTGCCCAAGTAAGGACGATCTTATTATCATCAAATACACCTCCTACCTTTATCGGGTAGCCACTTTGAGCATTCAGTGACGCAATGGAAAAGCTCCCTAAAATGAAAAATATACAACATATTGAGAGGATATTAATAGCCGCATAGTATATTTTTGACATACCTGTTTTTTTTATTTTATATTTTCTTTTGTAGCCCACTATTATTATTCGAATCATGATCAATGAAAAAAATTATTCCACATCAAAATGGGAATTTATATAAAAGCCAAAACCTATTACCTAACTTGGTATTGCCATAGATATTACCTTCTGAGTTAATATACTCCGGTGCTCCGGAATTCATATATTTGATACGATAGCCCAATTTTTTCTGTTTTAGCAGATTCAATCGATTATCTGCGAAAAAGTCGGATTTTATCTGGATAAATCCATTGTATGGATAGTCAGGAATCAGATAGTAATTTCTCAACAAGCGGTATGTATATAAATGCTCTTTTGAGATGATAAGAGCCCGGGAAAGCAAGTCTAAATACTCCGCATGATATTGATAAAGCCTTATCCAGTTTCTGATAATCCTTGCCTCACCATTTACAATCCACATATTAATACTGCCGCTGTTCGAGCCACCAGGAAGAGTAAATGAGGGGATCCCAGAACCGCCATTCCACGCATTCATTTTCTTATTGCTAATTTCCGACTGTGTTAATTTATCGGCTATATGTGGATTAAAATAAATTTGATTGGCCCACCCTTTGACATTAGTATAGTCACTGATAACCTTTTGGGTAAATGAATAATAGTCATTGAATGAGATTCTGGTGCCATCCTCTTGGTCATTCCATCTTTTGCTTTTGAACTTGTACCAAAAGGCGGGCGTATTGTTTCCTACCAATAAAACCCCGGTTTGATCCGAATATACATTATCATCATCATTTCTCGGAAAATACAAATCAATTGGGATAAAAGTACGCTGAATATCTTTCTCTAAAATCGTCAGTTCAGAGCGTAAATTTGTGGCTTTGGCATCATTTTTTGCTAATATTTTACGCATATATTTTACGTGTTTATCTGCTCTATCACCCACTAAATCGACTAATTCTATCGGTTTTCTTTGATAAATTATATAGTCTTTGATAGGGTTTCCATAGTCACCATCTTTCCTTTGTTCTATATTATTTTTTAAATAAATACGGTCGTAATAATCAAAAGGCTCATTCGGACTTTTGAAACCATTGTAGATATCATAGGAGTTACTCTGATATTCAAACCTTGGCAACTGTCCATCCGGGTAACCAAAGTCATTTCTTGGCGACCCAAGTTGCCATCCACCATAGGTTAAGGCGTCAAACTTATCTTTTAGATGGCTATAATGACTTACACCGAAATAATGATCCGTGTAAAGCACTTCATCCCCTGCCTGTGCCTGAATGACTTGATGTAGATAATCGACAGAAGATATCTCTCTAGAGCTTGTCTCTACTGTTGCCACTTCCATCGTATCATTATATGTATAGGTATCCTTATTGGCCACTTCAATTGTTGACACCGGTATCTGAATCGGGTCTGCCGGTGTCCTGAGAATCTGAAGCGAATATATCCCCTCTTTTGTCAGGTTAAGTTCATTTAACTCATCAAATCTTACTTTAGTTCCTGTGATTGTATTAGGAACATATAAATAAATAGGGACACTAAATGCACCGAAGTTAATATATCGAATCTCCCAGATATAGGCCGGGCCTGAAGGCGGAGTAGGGTGTTCGTTGATGATGATATCTTGAACATCATTCGTCTTAATATTCTTAATACGGCAGACATATTTAAGTGGTACATTTTTTGAAATTTTACTTGAATCTCCTTGTCGTACGATATTCCACCCATCGTTTTGAAAGGCAGCGATGACATTTTGATCTCTGGTCTTAAATGTAACCTGACGTGTAGGCGGGAAGAGGTAATCCCATCCTTGTTGTTTGAATTCGATCATCGGTCGGGCATAGTTTTTATGCCAGTAACGCTGACCCGCTCCCGGGGCGGTATATGCAACTGCTTCGGTCATGATTTTCTGAGGCTTATCGCCTGTATGGAAAGAAACTCTTCTTTCTTCAAAGGTCGAACCGATGATTTCTGAAGTTCCCGTAATCTCTTTCCAACCTACTCTGACTTTGAACTCATAATCAGTATTGGCTTTTAACAGATTTTTAGGTTGGAAAACAGCAGTACTGAAGCTGTCGCGATATATTAAATTATAAGGAATGTCGGTATTAGTGCCTTTTATAGTGATCCGGGTTTCTGCCGTATTAATAAAGCATTTATATAATTTAATTTTTTCTTTTCCACGGTCGTCAATATAGGAGATATTGATGGTCTGATTCATCGGCAAAAAGAAGGTTGCCATGGGACTATCATATACTTCATTGTTGCTTTTGTCCGCCGGATACACATCTTGTATCAAGGGAATGCTCGCCAAAGGATTATATTCGGGCATGTCGCTACATTGTTCTCCCATTTCGACTTTGAAGCTAAACTTACCTTTTATTCTTCCACCCAAGACAGAGTATCTACCATATATAAATCCCATCATCCACGTAGGATTGGGCAACTTGGCTTGTAGGGCGGCACCGGCTTCCAAAGAAGCAATCTTTACAGTAGTGGAATAAAATAAGAGGTTGATCTTCATGCTCAGATCTCCTTTAAATGCACCATAAGCTTGTCCCTGTAGATACCAGTTATTCATTCCAAAAGAGCCATTGGATCCACAGGTTATATTATCATCATAATGTTGCATACTCGCATCAAATCCCGCCATAGCCTGAATAGATGCTTTGAACATCAGGAAGCTGTAGTTTTTCTTTGGAACGTTTAGGCGTGCGCCAAAAGCCACTCCCCGATCCCCGACAAGGTATGGCCGTGAGCTGACTGAAACCAATTCGGAGGGTAAATCATATCCCTCCTGAGCAAAGACTTGCGCCAATGTAGGTATAGATGGCATCTCTGTACCAATCATGAAGTAAGCATTCACCCCACTTAGTTTTATCGCATCAGTGAGTTGAAACTGTATCTTCATCGGATTGTCCGGTGTGCCGGCATATACGAAATACTCCTTCTTTCCTTTAAATTTAAAATAAACATTGACAGCTGTCAGGTCTGCGTTATACGAGCCCTTTATCATAGCCAGTTCAGGCGGGCTGCCAAAGGGTGAGGTGAATTGCATACCAAACCGACCCACCAAAGTACTGTTGGGCACATCGAAATCAAGTTTGACCCTAACTTTTGCTGAGGCGTTTTGTCGCTGGGACAAACCCTGATTCATCGCATATCCACCACCTTCAAAATAGATACGTTGCACGGCAAAGCCGGATGAAGTATTGATCTCCATCCCAAAGGCAACATCGGCTACAAAGGTCTGTGGTGCCGATAAACCAAAAATCATGCCCGCTTGTAATCCCGTACTATGCTCATGTGGAATGTATTGTGTCCCCGAGAGTGATCTTCCCGGCTGGAGTAGCTCATCTGACAGTATCGGCGGACTATTGGGCGGCATATTGTCTATATTTTTGCCGGCGGCCACATCTTCCGGCTTCGCCCCTTGTCGTTGCATATTATAGAAGAAGCCACCACTGAACCCATAAATAGCAAGACCTGTATTGCCCAACTGCAAGCCTGTTTTAAAACCGGCTTCTGCATCTACAAAGAAGTACCTGAAATCACCGGGAGCATTACCAAATTGCCCCACACTTTGTATCATACATTCTGCTGTCGGAAACTTTACTTTCATGGATATGGCACCTTTGAATCCGTCACCATAGACCGGATCATCATCGATTAGTTTTACTCCCCCTTTGATGGCTATCCGACCTAAATCAGCATCGATCATTATTTCGTTGACCGTTGTTTTCCGGTAGGATAGCGCTTTCCACGGCTCAGCGGTTAATATCTTATCGAAATCTAATTTTCCCCATATTGAAAAACCGCCATCCGCATTAAATGCATTGACTCCTTTGGCAAAGTTGATGCCGATATTGAAGTCCAGTTTGTAGCAGGATTCATTGCCATCCTGAGCTGAATGAAGCCCTATATTGCGTACGGTTATCGGGAATCCTCCGAGCTTTTGTCCGGGATTTCCGGATCCTGAGCCTGAATCACCGGTATTTTGAAACGAAGCAATTTGAGGATTAGGTCCATGTTTAGATTGATCTAGTGAAGCTACGGATTCTTCAGGGTGGTAAGCATCCAGATATCCTGTTGAACTATTACCTCCGTCCAGATTCATGCCTGCCAGGCCAAAAGCTACTACACTTAAGCGATCCAAGCCGCCCGTCACTTTCCCTTGAACATCACCAAATGAAGGTATCATCCGGTCATTAATCTTCAAGCCCTGAAATTCCAATGTCGGTAAAGTAATATTCGGCGCACTGATACTTACTTCGATCTGTCCATTAAGAGTGGCTTGCGGCTGAAACTTTCCTCCGATATAGCTTATACTGGCACTGGATCCTTGATCCAAAGTAAGACTACTATTGTTGAGGTAAGGTATGTGATATACCCCATCCAAATCAAGATTAAAACCAATCTCCGCCTTCCCTCCCTGTTGACCATCGGGATAATTAAACATAGCCTGATAAGTAGCATTTCCCTCCATTATGGGGATATTTATCTTTCCTGAAAGTGAAAACTGATTGACAGAATTGGTGATGACTTCTAGAGCCAGGCTATCTAAGCTGATCCCCCAGCCAGAAATATTTCCTGTTACCGCAGGATTGGCTGTGAGCAGCCCGGTAATTCCCGAGCCATGATCCGCTAAAAAGTTGTGTACAGCAATGGTTATACGCTCGCCGGAAGTATTAGCCAATCCTTCCGGTAGTCCAATAGAAAAATCAGCAAGATAGAAGCCTCGCCAACTGTCATCTTGATATTTCTCTTTGACGGGTTGCGGCCACTCCGGATTAATTACAGACATCATGGACGCATCATTGCTCGAAACACTATAATCTATGACTGCATCCCGGACACTAAACTGCACATCATCCAAACCCTTGATTTCAAACGGGTCAATGCTCACGGTACCTATAAAATCACCTATTTTGGTCGAAACAATCTTAAAAAATGCCCGTACCCTACTACGCTCAGCATTCACCGGTTTCACCAGATTGTCAGGAAAGCGGTATTCGCACAGAAGTTGGAAACGTTCAAAACCGTCGCAATTAAATGACACATAACTGGCACTATCTAAATTCATGCTGCCCTTGATGGTAATCGGAAATTCCGGATCATCCGTGGACATGTCCCCTTCCATGTGAAGTAACATTTGACACAGGTCCACACCCTCTTCAGATATCGGGATATTGCGTCCACTAAAGTTGAGAACTTGATTTTCGGGAGTGATGACAGAAAACACGAAGTCCCCTACCATTCCTTTCATTGTCGTATGCAAGTCACTGAGAAAGAGGTGATGCCCATGAAAGTCGGCATCTTTAAAGAACCCGGATTTGTTGAGGAGCAATGGCAATGTATGCGCACCTTTTCGCTGTTCCAATAGCTTCGTTATATCCTCTCCGAACTGAGGCAACTGTTCCATGAGGCTGAAATCCTGCTTTGCCTTATACTGTGGTTGTGAGCCTTGATGGATCTGTTCCCATGAGAGATCGACTCCGGTAAAAGTTCGCCCATTTTCGCGGATTGCATAAATCGATTTTGCGTCATATTTAGCTCTGGGAAGATGTTTATCAAAAGTGTTGATAGATCCTGCCAACCAAGGATTTAATATACCTAAAACACACCAAAATGTCCAAATTCTACTATTTATCTTCATATCAATTTTCCTTTTAGTTGTTGATGGTGAAATCTTCCGACAAATAGATTTGTAACCCATCCATATTGAACCCGTCCGGTCGGATATTGACGCCAGTCAAACCAAACTTTAGATAATTCGCATCCTGTACTTTGAAAGTAAGCATGGCGCTTAGTCTAGCCCTGTCCGGTTCGAAGCGGATGCCCAACAAGATGAAGTCAAAGCCCTCCGGCAGTGTCACACCAAAGAGTGTATTCATCTTTTCACGAATAGAAAAAGGCATACTAAAGAACTGTCCGGCTTGGGAAGCAATGTCATCTAATTGGCTCATAAAACCTTCGGTGATGTCCAGTCCGGATAAGTCAAGTGGCCCTTCGTCATTCGATTCATCTATGCTGAAACCTCCCATTGAGGCATTGGCTGCCGAAAGCACTACTCCATTAATCAAGCGTTTTTCACCTGAAGGCATAACGGCAACTGTAATATTATCGAATGTCACCTCAAGATTCATTCTCAAAAATGGAAGCATTATCTTTCCCTTGCCCGAATTGGTCCCGGTTAATTCTCCGACTGCCATCTTAAAATGCCCTACCTGCACGATGTCACCGACTGCGATGGCTATCGGGCTCCCACCGGAAAGATTAGGCGGCTCACAGTAATTGACTCCCGAGACAGTATCTTGTCCGGTAGTGGAATCACATTGACATTTGAAGGAAAGTCCGGATAAATCAGGCAAAGCCAGCTCAAACTTGCCAAAGCTATATTTCCCACTTGATTGGGAAGTATCTTTTTTAGCCCATACACCAACTCCCATTGATAGGAATCCCATATTTAGCTGCATGTCTAATCCCAAAGCCGGTAATGATATTCCCTTGAAGACGTTGTTCTGTTCTAATAGTGATAGCTCACTCAACTGCATGTCCGGCAAACCCGGTATCTGAATAACACCCCCTTCCGTTCCTTCTAAGCTAAAATACTTCCCGGGTGGCAGTGAAGGGTGATTGACCATGAGATGATTTAGTTTAAGTCCTGTCAGGCCAAAGTCAAATTCCGAAATACCCAACACTCCTTTTAATGGATCAATAATATCACCCAGGCCTTCCTGCCTGAAATCACTTTCCGGGATCTGCATATTTACATTGAGACTAAGATCGATATAGGGGCGGTATTTGCCATTTGCTTGTTTTTCGATAGCGAGGATGCTACCATTTTCTATTTCGGCATTTAATTTTAGAAAGGGTATTCCAAATGTCCCTTGAGGTGACAGATTGAAGGCATAATTACCGTGTTCATCACGTGCAAGTATCCCTTGATATGCCAATTCAGCGTCTAATAAGCTTACACCTGCTTTTCCGGCAATATGGGCATCGACAAAGCTGTTTTGCAAAATATTTAATGCAATAGAATCAATGGAAAATGCCCATCCACCCGCATCACCCGTAGATAAGTCGATCAGATTGTGCCCTTCTAAAAGGCACGTCACACCGGATGCATCTAAAATGATGTCATGGGCAGCAAATACGGTGGGCCCGTTTTTTGACAACTGCATATCTTCCGGTAGTTGGACGGACACATTGTCGATATAAAAGCCCCGCCAACTGTTATTTACAGCGGAATAATTTTCCGGAAAAGCAATTGTCTCCGGATTATTGTTCAGATCCATATCTATTACCACTTGACCGGGTGAAAAAACCCAGCCCGGTGCACCGGCAGCTACAAATGGAGTCATCTCTCCATGCCCGGTAAATTGACCCCAATTGGTGGAATTGAGCGTCAGCGTCGCAATCACCGGCGATACATTGTCCTCGGCAGAGATTAACTGCTCTTGAGGAAATTGATAACTTGCCTGAATATTAAATTCTTTAAAACCATCACAGTCGAAATAGATATAACTACCCGTCCCGGGCTGATTCCCTACAGCCCGATGTAGAACAAGCGGTACAGAAGAAAGCCCCGGTATTGTCACGTCATTTAATAAATACAGCCTTAAATCGGCCATATCAAAGCCATTTCTACCAATACGTACCCCGGAGGCACCAAAGTTAAATATCTGACCGTTAGCTCCCGGAATCGATAGCAGCAGATTGGCTGTGGCACTGCCATACAGATTGAAGTCTATCCCGGTTACATAAATTTCAAATGGCATCGAAAAACCCAACATCGCCAACGTATTGCCCAATGAAATAGGTAGAGACATTTGTTCTTTGAGGTCCCGGACGTGTTGGTTCATATCAGAGAGCCAATCTAATCCTATAGAAATTCCGGACAAGTCAGGTAACAAGTCAGCATCTGTTGTGATACCGCTTACCAACGGTGATTCCATTATCGACAGGTCTCCGCTGATTACCTCCCGTTGAGCATTGATGCTTATATGGTCAAAGGATACTTCTACCGATGTATTGAGAAAAGGTATTCTTACCGAGGCCGAACCGCTTTGACCGGAATTGTCAAGAGCAGCGATCGTCATATTAAAGGCTCCGAATCTTAAACTATCTCCCACTTGTAGGCTCTGACTAGACTGCGATAGGTCCTGTAATATAAAATCGCATTCCCCTTCAGGACACTGGCATGATACGCCACTTTGATTCTCTCCGGGAATAAAATCCGGCAACGCTTGAAACAAACCCACGCGGCTAATACCATTATTAACAAAATAGTTTGGAATCTGTGTCCCTGTTTCATCAAAGAACTGCGCTGTCACACGCCATATATATATTTTCGAAGGCTCTAACTGAGAGGTTAGTTCATTGTAAAACACGGAGAAATGGTCAATGGTTGTGCTATATACCAAGGTGTGATTTTCAAATTGATCGTTGGGGTCGAGTAATGGGGATTTCTCACGCAGTTCAAACAAATACCGAATATTGACAAATGGAAGCTGAGCAAGCGGGTCCGTCATCTGCCATGAAAAAACTAGGTTATTTAGCTGACTTTCAAAAATGTTCTGACCTTCTACCGGCAACAATAAAATAGGCGCCTGTAATCGTGCCAAATAGCCGGAAGCACAAGCTTCACGCGAAATAACGTCGTCTTTATAGGAATCTATCACTTCAAGGCAGATATCCGTAATTCCTTCATTTACTACGCCGTAGATACCGTTACCCGATAGTCCGCTTAAGTTGGCCAGATTGGTAGCGAGATCCTCTCCGGTGATGGTGTATGGCTCATTGCGATGGAGAGTGACTTCATTGCCTCTGAAGCCTTTCAAATTGACACCAATGATACTTCCATTTTGGCGAACTTTCAATCTGAAATATACTGTTCGCTCCGTTTCGACCGGATCTCGCAAGGTGATAGTATATTGAAGCCTATTGGCCGTAACAAGAGGATTGGCAAAGTCTCCTAAATAAACACTTCCACCGACGATCATATTTGCAGTGACATCGACCGGATACACTACCTGTGCAAAAGACTTCCCTCCTAAACAAATATTCAATAAAAACAGAAAAATGTAAATTTTCCAGGATCGGAATGAATGATTATCCAATAGGGTTTCTGCACACATGTTTACTCGATGTATTAGGTTATTCATGTACCTGTTTATTGCCTGAAGAATCGGGTTTCTTATGAAATGGCTTGTACTCAAAGCGGCCTTGAAAGCCAAGAGAGATCACCAATTCTGAATATTTGTCATTTTGAAAAGCATTACCTTTCTTGTTTTGAATGGAGCTTATCTGAAGTTGCAGATTGTGCAACTTGTTGATACGCCATGAGGATCTGAAACTTTGAATTGACTGAAGGGAAGAACGAACATCGCCTTTGCTTGTTCCGAAATAGGTCTGATTTCCCAGGGATAGGTCAAGTTTTTTATCAAAAAAAGTCTTACCCACTCGGGCTCCTATGCCATATCTAACCTGACGAATGCCACTGAGTGTGTTTTGATTAATATCAGCATTCACATTAATATTCCATTTAGAAGGTAATCGAAGACCATAATTCAAATTGGCGACATACATTACTGTGGCTGGATTGCCTATCGGAGATTCGATGTTTTGATTTACTTCCTGGCGACTTCCTCTAAGTAAAATATTATGTGTAGCATTATTGCGCCCTTTAAAATTTTTACTAATAGAGGCCGATGCATCAGAGGTGACAATAACAACCTTTAACAGATTGAGGTCTTCGCTTTGAACATAATTGATATTGGATAAGAAGTTGGAATAATTGATTCCAAATACCCATGACTTCAAGTTGTATCCGGCATTAAAAGACATGATAAACCGCTTATAGTTGGCAGGGCGGCTTTTATCCAAATTGTTTCGTTGTATGCCGGCAGATCCGGCAAATGAGAAGTTGCCGATGCCATAACCCGAGAATTGCAACGTAGTATTTTCCAAGTCGTCATTAAAAAAATACGCTCCAAAAGTCTTGTATCCGGGATTAATCCGCTGATATCCGACACCTACTCTGATTTTTTTCAATTGATAGGCAAGGTTTGCTGAGGCCGCATTGGCATAGATAGTCGATGCGCGCCGGTGGAAGATAAAATTGTCAAAATCAGCCGATATTCCGGAAGTGATCGGTGTGCGTGGAGCGGAAAGATCTCGGGTGTACCCACTTCGTGCAAGTTCAAAATCAATCTTCAGGTTTTTTATCACTTCTTTTTGACCTTTGAGGGCAATAATCATATTTTCAGCAGGTTGTACTCCGGTGGAAGCGGTGGACTGGATGTCTAAGGAGTGAATGTCGTCTTTAGCGGCAAAAAGGATAAAGTCAATAAAATCATTGCTCGTGCCATAGCCTGCTTTGATGCCCCATCCGACACGCTTGTACACCGGTAAGTTGGGACGATCCAAAAACAAATCAACGGGTTCTACCTTTGCCAATCTGCCCGCCATGGCTGAAAACCGAAATTTACCGGGTGTCAGCTCAATGCCACCACCTAAAAAATTGTGTGACGAAAGTGAAAAGTCAGAGAAATTCATTGATCTATGCCCGATATGCACCTTGATCCATTTATAATATGGGCTAAACCCAAGTCGGGTCAGGCGGTTACGTTGATTCGTGAGTATTCCCTTTAAGTAATCTTTATGGAAAGGTTGGCTGAATTGATCCAGATTGTTTAGGACAAAATTAAAGGGGATGTTGATGTTGTAGATGTGTGCCGTAGCATTGGCAAATATTGTAGAGGTGAGAGGGGTCTGTCGGTTTGAAGTGCCATCCGTAGTATATGACCTTAAAGTAAAGCCGTAATTGCCGGACAATGCAAAAGGATCACCGGAAAGTATATTCTTGAGATAAGAAGAGGAGTCCCGTCTATTAAGGAGCTTTTCTACATCTTGACCATTCGTATTTGTCGTGAAGCAGAACAATAATAAAAATATTACAACGATGTAACTTAATGACCTATTTACCCAATTTGTCATACAATATTATCTGTTTGGTGTAAAATAAGGTATGGTATCATTGCCTCTTACTTTTGGATTCTTACTATTGGACAAATGTAGTAGGGTCGGTGGTTAGCAAGGGACACACATGTTGCACAGATGGGTCATTATGTTGCATGTTCGGTTAAAATGGGTGTCGTGAGGTGGTTATTCAGTCATTAATAATCCAATGAGAGGGATAAGAATGTATAGACGATTGAGAACATGAAACCCGAATTCTTATTAATCTCAAACCCTAAAGAAAATAGGTAATTTTTTTGTATTTACTTTGTATTACCTAAACAGGTAATTGTATGGCAAAAAAATCAACGCATCCACAGTGGGCTCTTGACCACAAGAAACCTGGAACCGAGCTCAAGTTATTATACGGTAGATATTATCTGTATGAAGTCAAATCTGTCTATGACAAAACACGTAAACGTGCTAAGAAGATTAGTGGAAGTATTTTAGGCAGGATTACCGAACTTGAAGGGTTTGTTCCCTCTGAAAAGAAAGCCTTGAAAGATAAAAGCGCGAAAACATATTTAAACAAGAACGTACTTTGTTTTGAATACGGTTATGCACGATGGCTTTTGACTGAAATGGAGCAGGATGGAACATTAGATGCATTAAAAAAGCATTTTCCTTCATTATGGCAATACATAGTGGCTATGGTTTATTGCCGCACTGCGTACCAATCACCATTAAAAAATATTCCATATCATGTGTCCCAATCTGCCATTATGGACTTGCTGAACTGGAAAGAAAACTTGAGTGACCAAAAAATATCAGATGGTCTTTTTCACTTGGGAAGAAAAACAAAAGCCATACATGACTTTATGAGACCGTCTGACAATAACGGTAAAACAATATTGATGGATGCCACAGACATAATTCTTCAATCCAATAATATCAGCCTATCACAAAAAGGATATGATGCCAATATGGACTTCCAGCCCCAATTTGTGTTGCTATACTTATATGATGCCCAATCCTTATCTCCTTTATATTACCGATTGTTGCCTGGCAATATCCGCGAAATTTCTGCCATGCAAAATACGATTAAAATGGCCGGAATGGAAGACTGTACCTTCATTGCCGATAAAGGCTTTTTCTCTGAAGCAAATATATCAGAACTAGAAAGGTTGGGGATGAAGTTTATAATCCCATTGAGGCGAGACAACAAACAAATCAACTACACGGCCTTGGCAAGCTTTGAAATGACTGATAATTATTTTGAATACAACGGTCGTTACGTTTTTTATGCCAAAACCCTCACTAAACACAACAGAAAGGTTGAATTGTTTTGGGATGGCAAACTAAAGGAGCAGGAAAAGGCAGATTATCTAACCAGAATAAAAACAGTTCCAGAAAGCTATTCAAAAGAAAGATTCAACGAGAAAATTAAAGCAATGGGCACCTTGTCTATTATGCACAATACTGGGTTTAATCCACAACAAACTTATTGCGAATACAAAAACAGAAGTGAGATAGAGCAGCTCTTTGACCATTTAAAGAATACAATCGATGCTTCAAGTTCTAATATGCAAAGAGAACAATCTCTGAACGGTTGGATGTTTATCAATCACCTCAGTATGAAAATAATATATAAACTGTTTACGATTTTAAAAAATACCCCACTAAACAAAAAGCAATCGCTTAATCACAAGTATTCAATTGGCGACACCATTAATCATCTGACATCAATTAAGAAAATCCAGTTTGATAAAATGAATTTTGTGATCAGCGAACTCAACAAGCAAACTAAAACCTTATTAGAGAAAATGCAAATAGATATTACCTAAATTTTTAGGGTTTAGGCTTGAACTCAATCAAGAGAAGTCAAAAATCGTATATTGC
>CAKUWM010000033.1 GCA_934699305.1 uncultured Saprospiraceae bacterium
ACTGTTACATGTACAGCATCTGGACCACTTTACTTGCACCTGAATACCAATGCAAGTTGTGGAACAGAAAGCACATGCCATGTTGAAACAGTAGCCTTAGCTCCACCACCGGCCTGTAACAACACTTCATCTTATGGTAGCGCCACAGCACCTCTTACACCGACACCGGTCACTATTACAACCTGTGCCTTTCCGGGTGAATACTCCACTGTTAATAACTGTGTTGCTGGTAGCAGCTATTTATTTACAGCAACAGGTGGAACCGGTAATTATATTACCATACGTCAAGGAACACCGGGAGGCACCGTTTTAGGTTCAGGAAATTCACCGATAACTGTAACATGCACTGTTTCAGGTCCACTGTATATGCACCTGAATACCAACTCAAGTTGCGGGACTGAATCATCATGCCACACAGAAACCGTGGCATTAGCGCCTCCACCGGCTTGTACCAACTCCTCCTCATTTGGAACAGCAAATGCTCCTACAACCCCAACACCTATTACGATTACTACCTGTGGTTATGCAGGAGAATATTCTACGGTCAACAACTGTGTCGCCGGTAGTGCCTATGTATTTACTTCCACAGGTGGAGCAGGCAACTATATCACCATCCGCCAAGGAACACCGGGTGGCACCGTATTGGGAGCCGGTAATTCTCCTATTACTGTAACTTGTACTGTTTCAGGTTCACTTTATATTCACGTGAACACCAACTCCAGTTGTGGTACAGATAACGTGTGTCACACAAGGACTGTTGCTTTAGCACCTCCACCGGCTTGTAATAATACGTCTGCATTTGGTACTGTGACTGCGCCCATTACAGCCACTCCTGTGACAATTTCAAGTTGTACTTATGCCGGTGAATATGGAACTGTAAACAATTGTGTTGCCGGCACAACTTATCAATTCACTTCAACAGGAGGAGCGGGTAATTTCATTACAATTAGACAAGGCACGCCAGGTGGAACAGTTTTGGGCTCAGGACCATCACCGGTTAGCGTAACATGTACCGTATCAGGCCCATTGTATTCTCATATAAATACAAACTCCTCATGTGGCACAGATGTTGCATGCCACACATCACAAGTATCTTGTACAAGTTGTGCTTCATGTGTGCCTTCAATTACAGTTACAGAATCTTCAGGCACGGCCAATAATGGAGTAATTTGCATCGGTGCAAGTGCCACACTTTCTGTTCCAAGTGGAGCAACAAGCTATTTATGGAGCACAGGAGCAACAACTTCTTCAATAACTGTATCTCCTGCTATGACGACAACTTATTCTGTAACAATAACAGGAGGCCCATGCCCTGGCAATGCATCAACAACAATTACAGTAAGTGGGCTTCCGGTTGCTACTGCAGCTGCTACACCTTCAACTTTATGTGCTGGGCAAAGTATCAACTTAAGTTCATCAGGAGGAACTTCTTATTCATGGTCAGGACCGGGTGGTTGGACAAGCTCTTTACAAAATCCTGTTCGTACAAATGCTACCACCGCTATGACCGGGACATACACTGTCACTGTAACCAATGCAAGTGGATGCACAGCTACAGCTACCGTTGATGTTACTGTCAATGCATTGCCTATAGCGTATGCTGAAGCGGGGCCTAACCCTACATGTTCCGGCAAAAACGTTAGATTTAAAGCAACTGGCGGCACTTCTTATTCTTGGTCAGGACCTGGTGGATTTACCAGCACAGAACAAGATCCATATATTGGCAATGTCCAAACAAGCCACGCAGGCGTATATACGGTAACAGTCACCAATGCAGAAGGTTGTACGGCAACAGCAACTGTAACATTAGTGGTCAATCAGACACCTAATGGAGCTGCAAGTGTTTCCCCTTCACCGGTATGTGTAGGGAACCAAGCATTTTTCACTGCTTCGGGAGGAAATAGTTACTTATGGTCAGGGCCAAATGGTTTCACAAGTACACAACAAAACCCAATTTTAAATATCACTTCGCATTTGCAAAGCGGCATATATTATGTTGTCATTTCGAATTCTAATGGTTGTTCTGTAAGACTTCAGACGGATCTTAAGGTAATTTATCCACCTGTAGCTACTGCAAGTCACGAAGCCAACACAGCATGTACAGGCAAGACTCTTAAATTGCATGCAACCGGAGCCGGCACCTATGCATGGACTGGTCCGGCAGGATTTTCCAGCACATTGAAGGATCCTGTGATTCCGAATGCAACAGCAGCCAATAGTGGCGTTTATACCGTTGTCGTTACAGCTCTCAATGGATGCACTGCATCAGCATCAACCACTGTTAATATTGTCAATCCACCGGTTGTTACTGCAACGGTTGACGACAATACACTGTGTGAAGGCAGCACAGCTTATCTGCATTCAAGTGGCGCAGTAAGCTATGCATGGACTGGACCTTATGGCTATGCTTCCTCAAACCAAAATCCTATCATATACTATATTCCGACTTACATGAGTGGACTTTATACAGTTATTGGAAATGGACCTACCGGATGTCAATCCAGTGCATCTGTTACAATCAACGTATATGGTAATATCAATGGTAGTGCATCAGCAAATCCTAATCCAATTACTACAGGTAATAATCTCCAGCTCAGTGCAAATGGCGGAACTCAATACCTGTGGACCGGACCAAATGGCTTCCACTCTACCGATCAAAATCCGTTGATCTATAATGTAAATAGTAGTCATACCGGTACTTATACCGTAATCATTTCTAATGAAGGAGGCTGTCAATATACGTTATTTGTCAATGTTCAGGTACTTGGACCTAAAGGAGGAAAAGAAGGAACCATTGAAATTACAAGTACTAAGTTGATAGAAGGGCATATCTATCCTAACCCTGCTAACAGTGTAATTACCCTTCAACGTCATGCGGAATCTGCAATTATGTATTCTATTATTGATATGAAAGGAAATGTAATTATCAAAAATGCGACATCAAGCAATGGTCAGATTAACATCGAGTCTTTGTCTGTAGGAGCATACAATGTCCTATGGTCTCAACCAGATGTTGTTAAAGATGCTTTCAAAGGAATCTTTGTCAAGGTTAAATAATTCTGAGTAAGAATATATTAAATTATTAAGGGGTAGCTTCAGCTACCTCTTTTTTTTTAAAATCGAATTCAGAAATCGAGGTATTCCAGGGATGAAGATTACTGACTATGAGGAGTTGTGTCCTGATCAAGTGATCGTTTCAATGGCTTTATGATACCATAGATATGAGTCGCAAATAGATTCTGCATTTGCCAAATGCAGAATGGTGATTTGTTGCAATTACAACCCATTTATTAAAAATAAAAAGCAACCCGGAGAGAGTTGCTTTTTGAACAATAAACCTAACTAATAAAATACGATCTTATAAGATTAAGCCAGAATACATTGTGACTATAATCTTTTTTACCTTTTTGAGAGCTCAAGCCTTGTATTTAAAACGACAGCGTACTCATTTATTCGAGATGGATTTAAGCTCTTTAGCAATCCGTCGAATCAAAAAGGTAACTCAATGGGATACTTGGACATAGCACTCCCATATCTTGTTTTAACAAAATAAATTTGGGCAATTATTGTATTCTTTTTTGCTTACATCAATCGGCGATATCCCTTAGAAAAGGGCTATCATTGCGCATCACTATTTCATCATCAGAATTGAACGTGAAATGATTGTAATTTCTTTCCGACGAATGAGGAACCTCTTCAAGCACTACTCTTCTACGAACATAGGCCGGAGTATTTTCCAACTCCATAATGGTATGTGTATTATTCAGTTTAACACGAGAAGCATTTTTCCTCAATTCTACCTTCATCATCTCACGAGCTCTTATTTTTTTGAAAGATTCTTCACTATCCTCTTCCATATAAGGCTCAGAAGTATGAGTCTGTATGTATTTATCGGCTGTATCTTGAATATTTCGTTGAGTTACCTCATTGTTGGAACTCATGAAGTCATCTACCGTGAATTTATTGGGGTTCAAATTCCTTTCGTCATCCAAAGAAACGGTTTTCCTTGCAGGGCGTTGATCGATGTTACGTGCATGTCGTTCATAGCCACTGGCGATAACCGTTACACTAAGCTTATCACCTAATTCATCGTCCAGGCAGTTACCCCAAATAATATTGGTATCCAGGCCAACTTCTTGCTGTACAAAAGCCGTTATCTCTGATATTTCATCCATGGTTGTTTCACGTTTGCTCGAAGAGGTTATATTGAGCAATACATTCTGTGCTCCCATGATATTATTATCTTCAAGCAATGGGCTATTGAGAGCCATATCAACAGCACGTCTTGCGCGATCCTCGCCTTCAGCCTGAGCAGAACCCATGATGGCAACACCGCTATCTCTCATGACTGTATTTACATCTTCGAAGTCAACATTGACATAGCCTGCTATCGTAATAATTTCGGCAATACCTTTTGCGGCTGTCGTCAGGATATTATCAGCTTGCGCAAAAGCTTCAGAAAACGCGAGATTTCCATGAATTTCTCTCAATTTATCATTAGAAATGATGATGATCGAATCCACATTGCGTTTCAATTCTTCAAGCCCTTCTTGGGCATAACGATGTCGCTGCTTCCCTTCAAAAGTAAATGGAAGGGTAACAATAGCAACCGTCAAGATACCCATTTCTTTGGCTGTCTTAGCAATAATTGGCGCTGCTCCGGTACCTGTTCCACCGCCCATTCCGGCAGTAATAAACAACATCTTGGTATGCTTGGCAAGAAACAATTGAACATCTTCAATAGACTCTAAGCATGCGTGTTTACCTACTTCTGGCTTGGAGCCGGCACCTCGTCCTTCAGTCAAGCCGGGACCCAACTGTATCTTAGTAGGAATAGGGCTACTTGCAAGAGCCTGATTATCGGTGTTACAAACTGCGAAATCGACTCCAACGATTCCCTGTGTGTACATGTGATTGACCGCATTGCTGCCGCCACCACCTACTCCAACCACTTTAATGATGGATTGATCTGCTTTGGGAAGGTCAAATTCTAACATTGGCATTTTATCTTAATTTTTGAATATTATAGTAAAAGGTTTCGTGATATATTGAACTGTTTATGGGGAGGTTACTTCAAATCATCATCATCCCAGTCATTGCCCAAAGTTTGCTTAACTTTGTCAAAAAACCTTTGAGTCCAACTCGGTTTAGAATGATGTTCTTCGTCATTTAGAGACACTGGATCGCCTTGATTTTCGGTCAGATTACCCTGCCCACCTGTATTCACAGATGTTTTTAATCCATCGGCTCTTCCCGACATTCCGACAACTTCCATTTCAATGGCACTGGTATCACGTCCCACAGGAGCTTTGTCTTCCACCTCATTTTCTGTGGCTATTTGACATGCCATGTGCAACAATCCAAGCGCTGTAGAGAATATAGGACTAGATATATTTTCATGATAACCATGAGAAAGATATTCTATTGGAAGTCCCATTCTGGTTTCATAACCACAATGCAGTGCAGCCAATTTATCCATACCATTCAACAAAGAGCCACCACCTGTCATAACAAGCCCACCAGTAAGCTTCCTTTCATATCCGGATCGCTGGATTTCCCACATGACATAATCCATTATTTCTTCCATCCGTGATTGAATAATCAAAGCTAGGTTTCTTTGGCTTATCTCCTTGTTTTCTCGTCCCTTTAGACCTGGAATTGTAATAATTTTATCATCATAAACCTCATCCGCCAGAGCATATCCAAACTTAGTCTTCAATTTCTCTGCTTGATTCAGCATCACATTACATCCTTCCTTTATATCGCGTGTCACAGCATTCCCTCCAAATGGAATAACGGCTGTGTGTCGTACGATTCCCTCATAATATATGCATAAATCAGTTGTTCCACCCCCTATATCAATCAATGCTATGCCGGCCTCTTTCTCCTCTTCACTGAGTACGGAAGATGCTGAAGCAATAGGCTCAAGCGTCATATCGGCCAGTTTCAAACCAACCTTTTCGATACAGCGATTAATGTTATTGGAAGCTGTTATTTGACCGGTAATGATGTGAAAATTAGCCTCCAGGCGAACCCCACTCATACCAATGGGATCAACAATCCCCAATTCATTATCTACGTTATATTCCTGTGGAAAAACATGTAGAATTTTATCACCGGGTGGCAACACCAACTTATACATGTCTCTAACAAGTTGTTGAATATCTTCTTTAGAAATTTCAACATCGGCATTATCTCTAAGTCGAGAACCTTTGTGCTGAACGCTTTTGATGTGTTGTCCGGCAATTCCAACATGAACGGTGCGTACGGTCATCTTCAGCTTTTGTTCAATGATACGTACTGCATCTGAAATGGCGCGCACCGTTTTTTCAATGTTGCTTACGACACCCCGTAGGACGCCATCTGATTCAACTTTTGCGGTGGCAACAATTTCCATTTTGCCAAAGAGGTCTCTTCGACCTGCCATGGCGCACACCTTAGTTGTCCCTATATCCACAGAGACGACTATCGGATTTTTGTTTGTGAAAGTACTGTCCATAAAAATAAGATTTCTATATTAGTTAAAAAAAATGGTTTAGCTTTTAATGGGGATCTGTTCGGCCTTTTTAGCAATCACTTGATCCTTAAATTTCAAATTAATCTCTTTGTACAGATTCCACCCTTCGGATGGCATAGCTTTTTTATAAAAAATTTCTAATCTGGTAAACTTATTCTCAATATCCTGTGCATCACCAAGGATAATCTTGTGGTTGCCCAGATTGGGAATTATACTAATGTCTTTATTGTCGTCAGCTATCACTTGCTCTGTTAGCCCACTGATAAATGGATTATTTCGTACTGCCAGCATGATATGGTATGCCTTAAAGTAGATATTCGTGGAATCTTTAATTGCCTTTTTGCTAAACGCCGGGAGATATCCGGTCAACACAGGTAATCTAAGAGCAGATTTGTGAGGTACAGAAATTTTACCACCCTGATCAGTAATAAAGAAACTTTCCTGATTGGGTAGAAATACTCTTAAAATAGGCGTCTTCTGTTCAATCCTTATTTTAAGATTGTTTCTGGCATCAATATACACTTGGGCATCTTTGACAAATTCACTCTTTTCTATTACCTTTTCAATCTGAATTAAATCAAGGTTATTTATCGGCTGATTTTTTAATTTTGATTTATAATTTTTAGATAAAAGCTTAGCAACATCTTCATTGCCTACAAGCCAAATATCACCATCCAATGGCTTGATATCAACAAGCACTTTCTCCACTTTGCCGGTACTTTCAGATTCCGTAGCACTTATAAGCCCAAAGACTGAAAGTGCAAACAAAATCAGACCTAACCCCTTTAAACCGCTATTAATCATCCTTTTATTCATGACAAACAAGTTTTTAGTTTTGGAACAAGCATATCTATGTCTCCTGCACCCAAAGTAATCAAAACCTTAGGTTTAACTTTTTTCACACAATCACAGGCCTCGCCCTTCTGAATCAATAGTTTGTTGGGATTTTTCATTTTGCTTAAAATCAAAGAGCTATTTACATCTTCAATGGGCAGCTCTCGTGCAGGATAGATATCCAAAAGGACCGGAAAGTCCAGCTCATCTAATACTTCAGCAAATCCATCAGCAAAATCCCTTGTCCTCGTATATAAGTGTGGCTGAAATATACCCATTACTTTCTCACCTGGATAAAGCATCTTGGCGGTATGAATAGCATTGCGTAACTCTTCCGGATGGTGTGCATAATCATCAATAAACACACATTGATCATTGTGAATGATGTATTCAAACCTTCGTTTTATACCTGAAAATTCTTCTAAAGCATTCTTTATTTGTTCAAAAGGCAAGCCAATTTGCAAGGCGATTGACATAGCAATAGTTGCATTGGAAACGTTGTGATTCCCGGGCATGTGGGACATTACATCTTTAAACAATTGAGTTTTATAATGAAAGTCAAAAAGAATCTTGCCATCATTGATATACCTGATATTATCAGCAAAAATATCGGAACCTTCAGTCCCGAAAGTCAAAACATTGTATGTCCTCAGTAGCAGATCCCATTCTTCTCTCGAATAATTTTGGATCGCATTATATTGAATATATATCGTCCCGCCGGGAATTGTTTTATTAATAAAGCCTTTGAAGCCTTTCTTCACTTCAGATATATCGCCATAGATATCCAGATGATCGGGATCCATACTTAATACAACGCCGATATACGGAGTCAAAGTAAGAAAAGAATGATCAAACTCGTCTGCTTCTACTACAACATAATCTGAACCATCGTCAATATAGTTAGAATCATAGTTGGTCATAATCCCACCGACAAAGCCGGTCACTTTAACTCCACAACGATATAAAATATGTGTCGTCATGGCAGTAGTCGTTGTCTTTCCATGCGTCCCTGCTATAGCAATGGTACGCTCTGAATCACTTATATTTCCTAGCACTTGCGAGCGCTTCAACATAGGAACATTGCTATCTGCGAAATATTTTCTCAATGTTGAGCTTGAAGGAACAGCAGGAGTATAGATGACGAGATCTGGTAATTCTATATTAGCAACTTCATCCCGATATGTAATACGCATGCCTTCTTCGACAAGTTTTTGGGTTAAAGGAGTCTCTACGCGGTCGTAACCGGATATTATGACACCTCGTTTGTGGAAATACCTTGCCAAAGCACTCATTCCTATACCTCCAATACCAAGGAAAAATACTTTTTTCAATCCTTTCATATCTGTCATGATTTTTCCTTATTAATCAGATTAATAATTACTTGTGCTATATCCTTCGCTGCATCGGGTCGGGCCAATCGAAGTGCATTGAATGCAAGATGATTTAATGTCGTCGTGTCCTGGGCGAGTAAAAGACTTTCCACTATGAGGCTATCCTTGGCTTCATGATCGGGGATGAGCTTGGCGGCGCCCTGATCAACCATTGCCATCGCATTTTTCGTCTGGTGATCTTCAGCAACATTAGGTGATGGCACCAAAATCGAAGGAAGACCGGCAACGCATATTTCAGAGATAGTAAGTGCTCCGGCGCGACCAATAACTAAGTCTGCACAGGCATAAGCCAAATCCATCCTTTCAATGAAAGAAAGGTTGACGACCTGAGGCAGTAAAGCAACCGGATCATTTTTATATTGTTCTTTATAATAGCTGCCACTTTGCCATATCCATTGCACGGTATCTGCTTTGCTAATAAACAATAGAGCACCTGCCATCGCTTCATTTAATGTTTTTGAGCCGAGACTACCACCCAATACCAGAATAGTTTTTTTATCCGGATTTAAGCCATAAAACTGATACCCTTCCGATCTTTTACTGTGCAAGTTATTGATGTCTTGACGAACCGGATTCCCGGTTAAGACAACTTTTTCTTTTGGAAAAAATCGATCCATCCCTTCATACGCAACACAGACGGAAGATGCTTTTTTTGAAAGGAGTTTATTGGTTATTCCGGGATAGCTATTTTGTTCTTGCAAAACAGTAGGTATGCCTTTTGAGTTGGCAATCTTCAAAACAGGTCCACTAGCATAACCGCCTACCCCAACGGCAGCGTCAGGTTTAAAATTATTCACTATTTTTTTCGCCTTCATCAGGCTATTCAAAAGCTTAAAAGGGAAAAGAAGATTTTTTAAAGTCAATTTTCTATGTAAACCTGCCACCGGCAATCCAATAATAGAATATCCGGCTTTGGGGACTCTCTCCATTTCCATCTTACCTTCTGCCCCTATAAATAGAATCTCCACTTGCTCTAAAGCCGACTTTAGGGCATCAGCAATAGCAATCGCCGGGAATATATGGCCGCCTGTGCCTCCTCCGCTTATGATAATTTTCTTTTTCATCATTCGACAGCTACCTCCGGTTTAACTTTAATGGCACTTATGACATCCTCTCTGGTCTCTATATATCGACTCACGCTGAGAATAATTCCAAATGATATACATGTAAAGATCAGACTCGTCCCACCTAAAGAAATAATAGGCAACGCGACTCCAGTATCCGGTATGAGCCCTACATTGACCATGATATTGGCATAAGCCTGGATTACGATATTGATACAGAGCCCTACGGCGAGCATAGCACCAAAAGTCTTGGGCGAACGCTTAACAATGCGTATAACTCGATACAGTATAAGCAGATAAATAGCCATGATTCCTATGGCTCCAAATAGTCCAAATTCCTCACATATTATAGAATAAATAAAATCAGCATGAGAATAAGGTACAAAATTTCGTTGAGTACTATTGCCCGGTCCTGCGCCAAAGACGCCACCATTGGCTATCGCGATACGTGCTTGTTGATTCTGAAAAGATTCACCACCATCAACAAAGGCAGTAATTCTATTGGCCCATGTATGTGCACGGGTACCTTCTCCCAATTTAAAACCAATGAGAAAGACTATCATGAACATAATCAGTCCGGCTCCCATGATATAAAGAATGTACTTCAGGGGTATGCGTCCAATAAACATCACTATCAGGGAAGTCCCAAACAGAAGACCTGCATTGCTTAAATTATTGGGTAAAACGAACAAACAAGCAACCAATGTAGGAATAATCAGCATCCAAAAAATACCAATATCCTGTTTAATCATAGTCTGGGAACCGCTGATTACCTTAGCCAAATAAATCATCAATGCCATCTTGGCAATATCAACGGGTTGAATAGATAGACCGACCAATGGAACGGTCAACCATCGCCTTGCTCCATTAATTTCATTTCCAAAAAATAGAACCAAAACTAAAAGCAATAATGAAATGAGCAAAAACGGCAATGCGATGGTCGAATACTTCCTATAATTAACCCTATGGCTAATATAGGCAAGCCCCACTCCTACTATTAGGAAAACAAGCTGTTTAAAAAGGAAGTATTCACTATTGTCTTGATGACTCTTTCCTATTTGTGAATAACCTCCGGTGGTACTATAAACTGCAAGTAAGCTGCCAAGAGCGAGTAAAATCAACGCAATCCAAAGGATCGGATCTCCTTTAAAATTCGCACTTAACCATTCTTTTGCCTTCATGTTGTAGTTGTAGTTTTCTTAAAGACCAATTTTTAATACCTAACCTTAATCTTCAGCCCAAAATTTGTTTATAATAGTTTCTTAATAGCCTTTTTATACTTTTCGCCCCTATCTTCAAAATTTTTGAATAGGTCGAAACTTGCGCACGCAGGCGAGAGCAACACAACATCTCCTTTTGATGCTGCCTGCAACGCCTTGTTTACAGCCTCTTCCGCTGAAGAAGCCTCTTCTATCCCATTAACGATACCGTTGAAGGAATGTCTCAACTTGGCATTATCTAATCCAAGACATACCAAATGTTTTACTTTATCTTTAACCAGTGGCATAATAGCCTCATAGTCATTTCCTTTATCTGTACCACCGGCAATCCATATCACCGGCTGATTCATAGCATCTAAGGCGTACCACACAGAGTCCACATTGGTAGCTTTACTATCATTGATAAAATCTACCCCATTGACTGTTGCTACATACTCCATTCTATGCGCCAGTCCTTTAAAAGTTGAAATGTTTTCCATAATTTTATAGGGCCTGATGCCGACAAACTCAAGTGCTTCAATGGCTTGAGCCATATTGCTTTGATTGTGCTTGCCTCTCAACTGGCTTTGGCTTAAATCATATACTTTGCCCGAAACACTTGTGTAAGTATTATCCGCCAAACGACTGTGGGCAACGTATTTTACTTGTGCATTAGTGGACTTATCTTTGAAATATTGCATGGATTCTTCGTCATCGCCATTCAATATCAGCAGATCATTTTCGGTTTGATTTTCTGTAATTCTAAACTTAGCAGCCGCATACTTTACCATACTATGGTCATATCGATCAAGATGATCGGGTGTAATATTGGTTACTATTGCGACATGAGGTCTAAAGCTAACTATGGTTTCTAACTGAAAACTGCTGAGCTCGCATACATAATATTCCGAAAGGGCAGTTGAAATCATTTTAGCGAAGCTGAATCCAATATTTCCAACCAGGGTAACGTCGGCATCCATCTCTTCCAAAACATGATAAATCAGGGAAGACAAAGTCGTTTTGCCATTGGTGCCAGTTATACCAATCACTTTACCATTCCCTATATGCCTCCAGGCGAATTCAATTTCTGAAATCACCTCCTTTCCCGATTGAATAAATTCCTTCACAACTTCTATTGTGGACGGAACGCCGGGACTCAACACCATTAAGTCAAACCTATCTGCAAAATGTCCGGAATGTCCATTTTCCTCAAAAGGTATATTAGAGCGCTCCAGATCTTTTCTGAAAGGATTAACTATGGCGCCCGAATCGCTGACCAAAACCTCATATTTCATGCGAAGACAAAGCAATGCTGCTCCTACTCCACTTTCTTTTGCTCCTATAATGACTACTTTCATAATTTATCTCACTTTAAGGGTTAAGATGGTCATTACAGCCAAGATGATGGACACAATCCAAAATCGGGTAACTATTTTAGCTTCATGATAACCTTGTTTCTGAAAATGGTGGTGGATTGGAGACATCAAAAATACTCTTCGACCTTCACCGTATTTTTTCTTGGTGTATTTGAAATAATATCGCTGAATAATGACAGATAAATTTTCTACAACAAATATCCCACATAACAATGGTAGCAATAGCTCTTTCCTCAATACTATAGCTAAAACGGCAATAATACCGCCTAATGTTAGGCTTCCAGTATCTCCCATAAATACTCTTGCAGGATAAGAATTATGCCATAAAAATCCGGTACATGCCCCAATAAAACATGCACTAAATATCACCAACTCACTACTATTGGGAATAAAGAAAATATTGAGATAATCCGCAAATATCGAGTTACCACTCAAATAGGCAAAAACAGCTAAAACCGCACCTATTGTCGCCGATACACCCGTTGCCAGGCCGTCAATACCATCTGTAATATTGGCTGCATTGCTGACAGCAGTAATGATAAAGACTACAGAAAGTACGAATACTATCCACAGTAAAGTTTGGCTATTTGAAGAAAATACATCCAATATTTTACCGTAATCAAGTTGATTATTTTTAAAGAACGGAACATTGGTTATAGCCGCTTTGGCATATACCAATTGCTCTACTTTACCTTCAACATTCGGATCTTCGACCATCACAGTCTTAACTATCTTGTAATTACCCAGTGAAGCCTCCTCGGGAGTCATCCGTATTACGACATCATTGCTCACTAACATTGTTATAGCAACAAACAATCCCAATCCAACCTGACCTATTATTTTAAAGATTCCTTTCAGACCATCTTTGTCTTTCTTTACCACTTTGATATAGTCATCAATATAACCGATCAATGCCAACCACAGTGTTGAGATAAGCATCAAAATGATATAGACATTGTCTAAACGAGCCACCAACAGACAAGGAATAACAATAGCCAGAACAATAATGATACCTCCCATGGTAGGAGTTCCTTCTTTTTCCTTTTGTCCTTGAAGACCTAAATCACGGACGGTTTCACCGATTTGACGGTTGCGAAGATTCTGGATGATTCTTTTCCCAAAGACTATAGAAATAAGTAAAGAAAGCACTATTGCCAATCCTGCGCGGAAAGTAATAAAGCGAAATACACCCGTACCGGATATATTCAGATCTTTATATAAGTATTCAAATAAATAATACAACATAATGCTTTCTATAAGATATTATGATGATGCACCTTTTCAGATACATTTTATTAGGTTTCTTGGCGGTTGATTTTCGGATTAATAATTGTTGATTCAATCAAAAAAGGAGAACAGGGGGCAAATAGCCTGTGATGGCACTAGAACCGATGTGACAGCCAGAATCTAATCCGCCTTCCCTGTTCATTCCAACCTTTTTAAAAATAGAACCTACTTCTTTCAGGTAAATCATTACTTACCTATTATATCTTTAATGATCTTTCGATCATCCATTTCCAACACTTTGTCTTTGACCAATTGATAGGTCTCGTGACCTTTCCCCGCCACTAATACGATGTCTCCTCTTTGAGCCAACTTAGATGCCGTACGAATAGCCTGCACTCTATCATTGATGACTAACACTTTGGCTTTATCGCGAACGGGCACCCCTGCCAACATTGCATCAGTTATGTCTTCCGGGTTTTCATCCCTTGGATTGTCATCTGTAAATATTGCTTCTCTGCTCAGCTCTGCGGCCAAAGCTCCCATTACAGGTCTTTTTTCTTTATCACGATGTCCGCCGCACCCCACTACCGTGATTACTCCAGCCCCCTTCTTCATATCGTGAATGGTCTTCAACACTTTTTCAAGTGCATCCGGAGTGTGTGCATAATCCACTATAAATAGTATATCACGCTCTAAATCTCTGATGGTCTCAAATCGACCTGTCGCCCCCGGCACTGCACTCAATTGAGTCAAAACCTCTTCTTTGTTATAACCTAACAATCTTCCCACCGCATATACACACAAAGCATTATAGGCATTGAATTCCCCAATAAGTCTCAGGTGAACATGTACTCCGTCCAGCTCCATTGCCAAACCTTCCAGCGTATTTTCAAAGATTTTACCTTTGAAATCAGCACTCCTCTTCAAACTGTAATAATACTTGTCTGCCGAAGTGTTCTGAAGCATTACCTCTCCCCGCTTGTCATCTATATTGCTCAGTGCAAAACTTCCTTTTGCTAAACCGTCAAAAAATGACTTCTTGGCTGCGATATAATCGTTAAATGTCTTGTGGTAATCCAAATGGTCGTGAGAAATATTGGTAAATACTGCTCCGGCAAACTTCAACCCACTGATTCGCTTTTGATGCGCTGCATGAGAACTCACCTCCATGAAGGCATATTCACAACCGGAATCAACCATCTCCTTCAACAAAGCATTCAAACTAATCGGATCCGGTGTAGTATGCGTAGATGCTAAGACTTTGTCACCTATTCTATTCTCTACCGTGGAAATCAAGCCGGATTTCTTTCCCATTTCCATCATCAACTGATACAATAAAGTCACTGTAGTAGTCTTTCCATTGGTACCCGTGGCTCCCACCAATTGAAGTTTTTCAGACGGAAAACCATAAAAGGCAGATGCTAACTTTCCGGATGCTTCATGACTGTCAGGAACAATAACCAATTCTACATCGCCTTTGATTTCAACTGCATTTTCACAGACAATAGCCACAGCCCCTTTGTCGATAGCACTTTGAATAAAACGATGACCATCTACCTCATTTCCTCGAATGGCAACAAACAAACTTCCCTGAATAACCATACGACTATCAATGGCAATGCCGCTTATCTCAGCATTCCCCCGATTGTCAGACCCTTTTAGTCCGGCTAGATTCAACAATTCATTTAATTTCATTCGTATTCTACTTCAATTTTATCATAACTGTCTGTCCCGTCACATCAGCTCCGGGAGGTATATCTTGTTGTGCTACTCTGCCATAGCCTTCTACTTCAACCTTTAATCCATACGTTTCAAGTGCATATACTGCATCTTTCAACCCCATCCCTTTCACATCAGGAACTTTATTGGAGGGTTGTGACATAGGTATTAACCGCACTTCAGATTCACCTCTGTCCGTAATCACAAAATCACTTGTCTTACCTTTCAAATATACCGGCACGCCCAATCGATTGAAAACGCTTAAATAATCACTCCCAATTCCTTTTTCGCCGGACGGCAATAGATTTGAGAATGCTGTTACACTATTATCCGGTGTAAACACTTTGAAAAATTTAGGGTCAAATGACAATATCTTATCTGCGATGGACTTAAAAACAGGTAATGCTACTTCTGCACCATGATATCCATGTACTTTAGGCTCAGTTATCATTACACAAATTGAATAAATCGGATCCTCAGCCGGGAAATACCC
>CAKUWM010000034.1 GCA_934699305.1 uncultured Saprospiraceae bacterium
GCGGAATTTGGGTTCAAGAAACTACATAATCCACAGATTCGACGATGTCTGAGGGAATAGTTTCCATTTATTATATTGGTATTAGAGGGGGGGGAAATAATGAAGTCATTTGGGAAATTTGTTATACACACTTTTTAATCTTAATTATGATCAACGTTTTTCAAATTTATACCTTTCCAATAAAATTTTCGTTTATTGAGTATATGTTTGTATTTTAGAATGAGGAAAAGCGATATTCCGAAACGGGAAAAACCATAAGTAAATTATGATAAATTGCACTATTACACGCTATATCCCAATGAAAAAGAGATAAGTGAAATAGTAAAAATTAGTATTAAATAGGATTTAAATAAATTATGTTACAACGATTGTTACTTCTCTTTTTTGTTGGACTGAATATTCAAGTCTATAGTCAGCCCCAAACAATAGCGGCTTTTAAAAAGGGCGATGTGTCTTTGTTGTCCAATGTCCTGGCAGACAAAGTAAATTTAACTTTTGATGATCAAAGTGATATCTTGAATAAAACACAGACTCTTGTGAAGTTGGAAGGTTTTTTTAAGGAGCATAAAATCACCTCATTTAAAACTTCACATACGGGTCAATCTCCCGATAACAACAGCTTTTACACTATAGGCTATCTTAAAACCAGCACCGGAACATTTAGGTTGTTTATCAAGTATTCCAAAGTGGATGGTATAGAAAGAATAAAGGAAATACTATTTGATTCCAATGATTGAATACTTTGTTTGTAAAACAATGTAATTGGCTCGTAAAAGCAGAAAAGCAGATAAATACATATAGATATATATCATATATATTAAAATACAGTTGTCTATTTGACAAAGTGTGAAATGTAACTCTGTTGTCTATAATTAAAACAGACCGGTAATATTTCCTTCTTCGTCGATGTCAATATGTTCAGCACTTGGAATCTCGGGCAAGCCGGGCATTCGCATAATTTCGCCGGTTACAGGGACAACAAAGCCGGCACCTGCAGCGATTTCTATTTCTCTGACATTAAGCACAAAGCCTTCAGGAGCGCCTTTTTTGTCCTGATCATCCGAAAATGATTTTTGCGTTTTGGCGATGCAGACACAAAGATGAGCGAGCTTGAGTTTTTTAATGACTCTAAGGTCTGCCTTTGCTTTAGCGCCATATTCGACGGACTTAGCACCATAGACATTGGTTGCTATGGTATTAATTTTATTTTCGATACTTGCTTCTGTAGAATACAATGGCTGATAAGTCTGATGTTGATTATTATCGACGATACGTGCGATTTCTCCAGCGAGGTTGACGGCTCCATCACCACCTTTTGCCCATATTTCGATGGAATCAGCGTGAAATCCTATTGATTTGCATTGTTCAATAACGGCTTGAATTTCCGCATCTGTATCTGTGACAAATCGATTGATAGCAACTACTGCAGGAATTCCAAATAGGCGGGCATTTTCTAAGTGTTTTTTCAAGTTGACAAATCCATCTTTGACAGCCTGGACATTTTCCACTTTGAGGTCGGCCAGATCTACGCCGCCATGGTATTTTAAAGCTCTAATGGTTGCAACGATGACGACACATCGAGGAACGAATCCCGCCATCCGGCACTTAATATCTAAGAATTTTTCACCTCCTAAATCAAATCCAAAGCCTGCCTCTGTCACGACGTAATCAGAAAGAGAAAGCCCCATCTTCGTTGCGATGATAGTATTGGTACCTTGTGCAATATTGGCAAATGGTCCTCCGTGGATTATGGCAGGTGTCTTTTCGATGGTCTGAACCAGATTGGGTAATATGGCGTCCTTTAAAAGTGCTGCCATAGCGCCGTGAGCTTTCAAGTCACGTGCAAATACAGGCTTCCCTTCATACGTATTGCCGATGTATATATTTCCAAGTTTTTCTTTTAATTCGCTCCGATTATTGACCAAGCAAAGGATTGCCATAATTTCGGATGCAGCGGTGATATTAAATCCGGCTTCGCGCGGGACACCATTACCTTTGCCTCCAAGACCGGATACGATATTACGCAAGGCGCGGTCATTCATATCCATCACACGTTTCCATATTACAGTACGAGGGTCGATATTGAGGGTATTCTTTTTATTTTGAATATTGTTGTCAATTACGGTAGCCAATAGGTTGTTGGCTTTTTCAATAGCGGCGAAGTCTCCTGTGAAGTGCATGTTGATATCTTCCATAGGCAGTACCTGTGAATAACCGCCTCCTGCTGCACCACCTTTCATGCCAAATACAGGACCTAAAGATGGTTCACGCAATACAACGGTAGTCTTTTTGCCTATTTTATTCATGGCTTGTGCAATACCAATGCTACATGTTGTCTTTCCCTCACCTGCAGGGGTGGGTGACATGGCAGATACGAGTATCAGGTTACTTTTTTGAACCTTTTCTTCATCAATATAATGTAACGGTATCTTTGCTTTGTACTTGCCGAAATACATCAGGTCGTCTTCTGCTATCTCTAATTGATCTGCAATATTTTTGATGTGGGTTAACTGTATTTTCTGCGCTATTGAAAGATCATTTTCCATAAAAATCTTGAATTTTGCTATAAAAATATAATAAATTACCTAACAGCCAAAAAATTGATACGACATTTTTCAGGGAAGACTTCTTTGTTTTATCCAAAACGATTACTTGTTGTTGTAAGTCAGCTTAAAACTATGAATATCCTGCCATTTTTAGTTTATCATAATTACGAGAATACCGGTGCAGAAGATGAATCTATGATGCCGAATGGGCTATTTTCTTTTTAACTTTCCGCCAATGGAATCCGGCGATTATTGCCAAAGAAATATAAAAGAACGAACCGGCTTTATCTGATTCTATCATGTCATTCATGGTTAGAATTACAAGAATTCCAAACAATGTCATCAGTGCTGCCATGATAACGTATTGCATGTTTTTGTCTTTTTCTTCATGATATAGCCGTTGGCCGGCAATAAGCGCCCATGATACCATCCAAATAAATAGAATAGGTGCGAGAATGCCTTGTTCAATAGCCAATAACATAAAATAGGAATGTACGGTGCTTCGATCCGGATTATCGCTTACATAGGTTCTAAATGAAGTCAGGGTGAAGGATTTGTATGTGTCGTAAAAATTGTTGGGGCCCACACCCAGCAATGGTTTGTCGGCAATCATATATCTGGCGGCAACCCATCGATATACTCTCTCCATCGTGGAAATATCTTCAAAATTATACGTCGCTGTCAGCAAGTTGTTGAAATCTGTGTGACTGATTGTTTTGTTGTAATTCGGGGCATAGTCAAAAAACTTGTTGTCTTTTATCAAATATACCGAATAACAGCTAATACCGATGATAGAGGCGATGATTGCCGGTTTGATTAGCTTCCATTTGATGATGAAATAAAAAGGAACTAAGAGAACTACCGCTCCGATGGCGGCTCTGGTGTAGCTAAAGTAAATTGCTATGATAAACAATAGAATTAATCCGGTATAAAGAAAGCTTTGTTTCCATTTGTTGAAGTGTATTCTTCCTAACATCCATATAAATGGAAATACGACTAACAGTTGTACGGCGTAATTGACGTGGTTGGAATAAAATGGTCCGACGCAGGAGTTGATTGTTGCGAAAGAAAATCCTGATCCCGCATGTCTTATCATCACATACAATACCGTCAATGTCGCCGTAAAACCTACGGCTATTGCCATTTTTTTAGCATCTCTCCATGATCTGATAAAATAGGCTGACATACCAAAGTATGCCACAATATACCAAGCTTTTGCCAATAAGTATTTGATGGATAAAGTTATATTGACGGAGAAAATTGTCGTCAATATCGACAAAATAAACATTGCCGTCAAGAATATAACGATCGGATGTCTGACAAAGCTGAAATCTATTCTATTATAATTAAATATCAAAACCCCCGGTAATATTGCTATAAAAAACAAGTTGAATAATTCGTCCGGTGCATCCAAGCTCAAGGATCCAAAGTTGAGTTCTGTCGAAATAGGTATTGTCATTATCATGGCAAAAAACACCAACTTGAGGTCTTTTAAAAAGTAAAACATGCCAATAAAGATGACCGGTAGCGTCATGAGCCAATAGGCATCCAGATATAATGCGTTCAGGATACATATTGCACAGAATACATTCAGCCAAGTAAGTGGGCTAAGTATTCGATAAGGGTTCAATGAGATTGATTTATTCATCCCATAATTTTTTCCAATCCGGATTTTTTAATGTATTGAGGACAATGATGCCTAAGATATTAGAAAAGAAGGCAATGAGCGCTACGGATAGTACAATAAGTGATCGTTTGGGCCTTGATTTGACCAATGGTACTTCGGCTTTTTCGACTAAGTGAAGTGCATTGTTTTTACCTTTTAGAACACCCATTATTTGACCGTATCGTACATTATATACGGTTAAGTAGTCCTTTGCAGCGCGCAATTGAGTACCCATTATTTCGATGATATTTCGGCCTTCGTTAAAGTTGTTGAAGTTGATAGAACTTGTGGTATTGGAGTCTGTGATGGATTTGTATTCTTCTTTGAGCCCGGCTACCATTGCTTTGAGTAGGTTGATGGTGTCACGGGGTATATGAGGCAAGGTTTCCAAGACTTTTAAGCGTTCTTGTTCGCGTTTGAATTTTGTTTCCACAGTGACCATCTTTTGCATAATCTCCGTTCCTTGAGATTCGGGGTCGATGATTTTAAATTTATTGCGAAGCAACTGAACCGAGTCAGCCAATTTATTGACTTCGATTTGTTTTTGAACAATATTGTCTTTAATGGTAATAGCTAAATCGTTAAGATTTGATTTTAATAAATTGGATACCAATAAATTGATAAAGAATCTGGTTGCATTCGCCATAGCAGCGGCTTGTTTGGGATCTTTATCCTCAACGGTAAGCTCCAATGCATCTAATTTAGTTTTTACAATGTTATAATGGTCTCTAAAGGTGTTATGTGCCTTGTATCGTGCTTTACTACCTTTCGGGTCGATGTTGTATTTTTTATACAAGTCAAATGAATCAATCATCAGATCGAACAATTCACCGGATTGAGCCACCGTAATCATTCTGTCTAAGTCAACTCCTGTTCCATAATATTCCATTTCTTTGGTGGAATTGCCGAAGATATGCTCAGGCTTCATGACATCCGGGCTTGCCGGATAGAATACGGTTGTGGAGGAATAGTAATTGGGTAAGAGTAAGACGCCGATAATTGCAAGAATAGTCAATATTCCGACATTACGTAGGATGACTTTACGCTGTTTTAACACCAACTTTACAATATCAACCAATGATTCTTTTACTTGCATTATATTGAATTTCAAAGGTGCAAAAGTACTATTTTTATCCGGAATCAGTGCATTTTCAAAAAAATCAGTTTGTGAAGCATTGTGAATCATACGATTATTTCAGTATCGATTTTTTTACTACCTTAGTTGTAATATTGAACATGTCAAAATGGAATAGTTATATAACCGGATTTCAGCATTATTTGAAATTAGAGAAAGGGTCGGCGCAGCATACGATAGCCGCTTATATATCCGATATCAATAAGCTGGCTTGGTATTGTGAGGCACAAAATGCGAGATCTATTTCTCCACTGGAAGTAAGCTCAACCGATATTCTGGCTTTTGTGGTGGAGCTTAACAAGATGGGTATCGGTGAACGAAGTCAAGCGCGCATCCTGAGCTCTTTTCGGGCATTTTACAAGTATCTTCTCGTGGAAGATTTGATAGATTCTGATCCGATGGAGCTGATACAAGGGCCACAGTTACCGGCGACTTATCCCGAAGTATTATCTATAAGTGAATTGGAGGCTTTTTTTGATGCTATTGATTTGAGTGAAGAGTTAGGGCATAGGAATAGGGCGATTTTTGAAACGATGTATGCTTGTGGATTGCGAGTCAGTGAGGTTATTCATCTCCGTCTTGCAGGATATTTTCCGGATATCGGCTTTGTCAGGGTCATAGGAAAGAATGACAAAGAGCGGATTGTCCCCATAGGTTCCGTCGCTATTAAACAAATCAACTTTTATGTGGAAGGGGAGCGGAGGCATATTACACCCAAGACCGGATATGCCAATCATGTTTTTCTGAATAGGAGAGGAGCGGCATTGACGAGAAATATGATATTCCTTTTGACTAAAAAATATGCAGAACTGGCGGGAATTACGAAGAACATCAGCCCTCACACCTTTCGGCATTCTTTTGCTACACACTTAGTGGAAGGGGGCGCTGACCTAAAGGCGGTACAAGATATGCTGGGACACGAAAGCATTACTACGACTGAGATTTACACCCATATAGACGTCAATTACCTTAAAGAAACGGTAAATCAATTTCATCCTTTATTTTCTAAAAAGGAATAATACCGATTGGATATTTTGACAAAATATATTGCTAAAACAAATATGTAATATGCTTGCTATAAGCAAGTAATAATATTAGTTTTGTATTCTTAGGTATCGTGCGATGAGGCTTATCCCATTTCGCTTATGACTTCTGTGACTTCCGGTACCATTCTCTTGAGCATAGCTTCTATTCCTGCTTTGAGGGTAATGGTAGAGGAGGGGCAGCCGCTGCATGATCCTTGGAGAATCACGGTTACGACACCTTTGTTGAAAGAATGGAATTCGATATTTCCGCCGTCATTGGCTACTGCCGGTTTTACTACAGTTTCAATTAATTCTTTGATTTTCTGGACAATAGCTACATCATCGCCTGTATATTCACGGGCGTGTTTTTCGGCTTCGATGCGTGCCAATTCTTCTTTATAACCGTAATTGATGATAGGAAGTTCGTCTAAGATATAATTTTTGATGTAGCCTTTGAGTTCGTGTGTGATATCTTTCCAAGAATAGATAGGATCTTTGGTGACAGAAACAAAGTTGTTGCAAATATATACACCGCTAACATACGGAAAGCTAAATATGCCGATTGCCATAGGAGACCATTTCTCGGCTTCTTCTTTACTTCTAAAGTCCGCCGTTCCACCGGGGAAGAGCATTTTGTTTACGACAAATTTAAGACTTTCGGGGTTAGGAGTCTCCTCTGTATAGATAAGGATAGGAGTTTTTACGACCTGATCTTGCATATTCTGATTTGTTTTGATGGATAAACAATCCCGATTAAAAAAGGTTGAATCTATCCATATAATTCAATCATTATTTTTTCTTTCGGTATCATCATGGCGTTGCGGAGAATATCTTCCGCTTCATCGACCATGGCTTGCCACCCGCACAGCATAAAAAGGGCATCGGTATTTTCAGAATTATAGGTATTGAGATAAACCGAATGGACATAACCTTTGTGATAATTTCCATCTTCTACTTCTCTGCTTAATGCAATATCTAATTTGAAATTAGGAAAATGTTTGAATGATTCAAGGTCATCGTAATAGAGGATATCTTTTTTATAACGCGAACCGAAAATAAGGTGGAAATGGGTATTGTTATACTCACTTTTTCCTAATACATGCTGTAGCATAGCGCGGAATGGAGCTAATCCTGTTCCGGTACATATCATGACCACTGTAGAGGGAAGGCTTTTGGGAAGATAAAACATCCCGTCAGGACCTTTGAATTTTAGGGTATCCCCGACCTGCACTGTTTCGCAAAGGTATGTGGAGCCCAGTCCTCCTTCTAACTTGCCTACGCACAATTCTATATTACCGTCTGTGATAAAATTGGCTATAGAATAGCTTTTCCAACGTTGTAGTCGCTTTTCACCTATTGGAAGGTCAAAGGTTATGAACTGTCCGGGAATTGCGGTGATGGGGGCTTCTACTTGAGGCCGGATCCAAAGGTTTTTTACTCTTTCGTTTTCTGTTGATATGTCGGTAATTGTTGCATCAATCCACTTAGCCATGACTAATTTTAAATTTTAAACCAGTAAATCTTTGATAGAATACAATTTGAGGCCAAATTGTTCTTCGGTCTGTTGTTTAAATTTTTCCAGTTTTTCGTTTCCAACAAAGAGTACAAAGTCTCCCCCCCATGCGCCAAGGGACTTTACGGCGCCATCAAAGGATTGGAATAGCCTTTTTTTAATGGGTTCTTTGTCTAAGAGGTATGAGATGGTTTCTTCGTGAATCTCTATTGCCTTGATAAGATGTTCGACAGTTTTGGCGTCCAATATATGATATGTCAACCTGTTGATAAGGTCTATCCGAGTACTAAGGTCAATATTTTTTATTTTTTCTTCAAAATTTTTGATTGCATCCGAAGTACTTGCTTTGTTGCCCAAGTAGGCCAATCCACCGTATTCACTGAGAATGTCGGGGCGATGTACTCGTGCAGCCATTAGCTGGTCGCTTTTTTGGAAGATAATGGGCTGATCACTCAAGGCGCATGCTATATCATATCCGGAGCCGCCAATTGTTTTTTGTTGCAACTCAAAGGGGTTTATTTGAAACCAGGATGCGATATTGACTAAAAGGCTGGAGCTGCTTCCCATGCCCCATTGCATCTGCCATTCAATTGAAGTTTCTATTTGGAATGAAGCTGATTGTAGGATATTGTTACTCTTTAGGGAAATTGCGGCTTTTAAGATTGAAGCTAAGTTGAAAGCCACTTTTTCGTCACTGGCGTGGATAATCTCGACACCATTGGTCGTGTCAAACAAGGCGTCAAACCAAGGTTGACCATACATGTCAAGCGCATTCCAAATTAAATTACCTGGCTGACCCGACACGGGTGTCAATTCTAGATAATGCTTGCCAAGTGTTGGCCAGGCGAGGCATCTGGCGCCTTTGAGGGCGAGGTACTCACCGGTTATCATTAGTTTTCCTCTTGCGCTGTACAGGATGGTTTGAGTGTCTTGGTTTATTTTACTCATCTGCTACCATTTTTCCTAATGTGGTCAAGATGATTTCTTACGGCAGCGTATGAAATAATTTGGTCTTCAAAATATTGAGTAAGGGTATCTTCCTCTTCCGGTGTCACGTTCAGTTGCCACAATATATTTTTAAAGTGCATCTTCATGTGACCTTTTTGAATGCCTGTGGTAATCAGAGAACGTACTGCCGAAAAGTTTTGAGCCAGTCCGGTACATGCCACTATTTGCATTAATTCAGGCGCATCGGGATTTCCCAATAGTTCCAATGAACAGGAAGCCATTGGGTGTATTCCGGTCAATCCACCGACAGTGCCCAAGGCTAAAGGGATGGTCATGCTGAATCTGAAAATGCCATCGTGTATGGTGCAGGAGCTTAGACTTTGGTATCGGCCGGTACGAGCGGCATACGTGTGTCCACATGCTTCTATTGCTCTAAAATCATTGCCTGTAGCTAAGACCACAGCATCAATGCCATTGAAAATGCCTTTGTTGTGCGTGGTAGCTCTTGTGGGGTCAACAGAAGCTATACGTACTGCCTTATAAAAGCGATCAGCAAAGTTTTGTGGTGTCATATCCTGCACCTCCGTTAATGATGCGACCGGGCACTCTACCCATGCTTCTACGATGCATTGAGGGGTATAATTAGAAAGGATGGACATGATAATTTCAAGTGGACCATGGTCTTCATTGCATAACTCCCTGGCTTCAAACCAAGTCTCGAGGACTGCTGCTGATTCTTCTAGTATAGAGTTGATAAAGTTAGCGCCCATACTGTTGCATGTCTCAAACCAAAGGTTTAATTTTTTATACCCCGGTTCTTCTTCTTCCATATCGATAAATTCAATCTTAACGATGCCGCCACCTCTGTTTTCCATGCGAGCTGTCATTTCCTGACATGCGCGTCGAATCAATCCGTCCAATTCTGACAATCCTTGTGTCAATAGTTGAAAATCTCCTTTCCATATAAAGTAAACACTTCCTTCTTTAATGGTAGAAAGGACTTTGGCGTGGAATCCACCTCTGTTTGCCCAGTATTTGGCTGCATTGGAAGCTGCTGCGACAACACTGCTTTCTTCAATGACCATCGGAATAGCATATTCTTTACCATTGATGACAAAGTTGGGTGCGACACTATAAGGAAGGACGAAGTTGGAGATTGTATTTTCACTTAAACCATCTATAATCTCCTGATCCTCTTTATCTGCAAGCCAATGGCGGGTAAGCTCCATCATTACCTTTTCAGGATTTTTAAAAAAGTTATTGACAATCCATTTCAGCTTGCCTGTTTTGGACAATTTTGAAAAACCACTAACTCTTCTTCCCGACAAATTATTATTCACTTTCAATTTATTACCGTTAAAATGAATCCGAATTAAAAGGATTATCTGTTTTCAAAGTAAGAAAACTTTGTGCAAAAAGCAATCCATTGATTTGTGTTTCTATGTATTGTTCTAACGCTTCCTGACCTATTTGGGCGTATTTGAGCATGATGCTTGCTTGTCCTGCAATAGAAGGATATAATAACTTCTTTCTTAAATAATATATATCTAAGAAATTCTTTATTCCTCCTGATATGATAAACTGATTACACAGCATCCGTTCACCCAGTATCTTTCCGATTGAGTTAATGTTTTCTACCATGTCTTCGGCGGTATGTCCAATGCGAGACAAAGACATCGAATGCTCCATAGTGTCCTCATCGGTACGCAATAGTTCTAATTTGGCGAAGTTGGTTCCGCCAAAGGCAGCAAATTCTATGCCTTCTAAAGGTAGCTGCAATAATGTTTTAAGACTTTCCGGCCCTATGCCCTGGCCGACTTCTTTCACTATAATCTTAAAATCCGTCTGATCCAACAATGTTTTAATAGTGTGGATGGGTGCAATGGAAAATCGATCTCCTTCCGGCTGTAGCCACTCCTGAAGTGGATTAACATGGACTATAAGACCATCAGCTTCTAACTTGTGGAGCAACTGAGTTATCAAATGAACTTTCTTTTCATCGATCAGTTGCTGAACTTGAGCAATACCGAGATTGGCATATAGCAATGCATTGTTGCCGAGATATTTCCTTACATTAAAATCTGCTAAGTACTCGTCACTGTATAATAGCGAACGACAAGAACCGAGACCCATGCCAAATCCATATTTGCCGGCAACGGTAGCTAAGATACGATTGATATTGCCCGCTTTCTCTGTTCCGCCTGTCATAGAAGAAACCCAGAATGGCAACTTAAATTCTTTATCAAAAATGTAGATGCTTTCTAACCGACTCTTATGTTCGGAAAGCATCGGTTCATAATTAAATCTACTGTCATTGAGTGCCGCAGAGGTGGCAGAACGGAATGCTAATTCAATGTGATCCTGCTTGCGAGTTGCTGCTTGATGATCATCATTTTCCAACATTTCTTTATTATCACCCATTTAATGATTATGACTTTATTGAACAAAGATAGTTATTTGTAAAGTTTCAAAGTGAAAAATGGGAAATCTCCTTGATTGTTTACCTTTTTATTGGGGTTTGAAGGGAATGTGTTTTAATAACAAAGCCGGAAAGATTACTATTTCCGGCTTTGCTTGCTAAGGCATTGTGGGATTTCTTTTATTTATGTTTCTTTGATGGAACTGTCTTTTTAGTAGTCTTTTTAGGTGTGACTTGAATGGGCTTTGCTTCTGCTTTCGGATGAACGAGTTTCATCTCTTTCACCAAATGTCCACAATCACCGTATTTGTCAAGGATAAACAATACATACCTGATGTCAACCATGATGTTGCGGCAGATGGAAGCATCGTAGTTATAATCACTCATTGTGCCTTCCCAGACCCGGTCAAAATTGAGACCAATCAGATTGCCGTATGCGTCTATCGCCGGACTTCCACTATTGCCACCCGTTGTATGATTGGAGGCTATGAAACACACCGGAATGCGACCATTTTCGGCATATTGACCATAATCTTTCTTATTGTATAAGTCAATTAGCTTTTGAGGCAAATCAAATTCATAGTTGCCGGGAATATATTTTTCCATAACTAATTCAAGCCATGTCTGATTTTCGTACTGGACGGCATCACGTGGTGAATAGCCATTGACATTACCGTAGGTGACACGTAGCGTGGAGTTGGCGTCAGGATAAAATCTCTTATCTTTAAATACTTCCAATTGAGCAGCCATATACTTTTCCATACCTTCAGAAACAAGGTTGTCGTATTTAGTTACATTTGGAGCTATCTCAGTATTATAGAGATCCAGCATTTCTTTGTAAAACAAGTATAATCCGTCGTTTTGAATGGCATTAACCACATCTTCAGTATTGTGATTTAGTAAGTTATCAAGCTGACTTTGAGAAGCAAGAGGTGAGCCATCGAACAATAGATGAACTCTGTCTGCAAAGCCCGCATCCAAGGGAGCTAAAACATTCAATCGGGAAAAATGAAACGATGGTTCGATATTTTCAAAATACATTTTAAATAAAACCGTAAATATTTCTTCATCGATATTTCTGACATAGTCTTTGAAATAGCCGGGAGCCCAGGATTTCAAGGCATCTATCTTTTTACCTGCTTCGGTGGCACCGTTTTTTTCATAAGCATTGACGATAGCGTCGAGCCGTGAATAGTTGCGCAAAATTTCTATATTGGCACGTAGAAGTTCGATGCTATATTCCCTGATTTTTACATATTTATTGGATAGAATCGTATTTTCATTCAAAGCTTCAAGAATGCCGCCATACTTAGCTTTTAATGTAGAATCGGCATTTAGCCTTTGATTATAATCTGCTTCATATTGTTGCTTTTTCTCATAGGCTTTTGTTTTCTTCAAACCTTCCATCTCTCCTTGCCATTTTTTCCAACCGTTGGATATGCGGGCAGCTTTGGTGACATATTTTATTTTAGTAGCTTCATCCACCTTCATGTATTTATGCATAATTTCGAGTGCTGTAGTCCGTATTGCAACTTTTACAGGATCGCTTAAGTCAGTAATTTGACGGATAGATTCAGAGGGGAGGTACTCGTTGGTTGTGCCGGGAAAGCCGAAAACCATGGTAAAATCGCCTTCTTTGATACCATCTAATGAGATAGGGAGGAAGTGACGTGGTGTAAATGGGACATTATCCGGTGAGTATTCGGCGGGTTGATTGTCTTTATTAGCATAAATCCTAAAAAGGGAAAAGTCGCAGGTGTGACGAGGCCATACCCAGTTATCGGTGTCAACACCAAAGTTGCCTATAGAAGCCGGCGGAGCAGCGACGAGGCGTACGTCCTTGTAAGTCTCTGTGACGAAAAGGTAATACTGATTGCCTTTATAAAATGCTTTAACTAAAATATCCTGATAGACTTGTCGTGGATATGACTTGGAGAGAGCATCTATATTTTTATCGATGATGCTTTGTTTTTCGGATGGCGTTGACTTACTGGTTATGCCTTTTAAAATATCACTGGTCACGTCGGCCATAGATATGATGAAGGTTGCTGTCAATCCGGGATTGCTGAGCTCTTCTTTCATTGACTTAGACCAGAATCCATTGTCAACATAGTTGTTTTCTAAAGAAGAATGTTGCTGGATCTGACTATATCCGCAATGGTGATTGGTGAGTAATAATCCGGTTGAAGATATGATCTCACCGGTACATCCGCCTCCAAAATGAACAATGGCATCTTTCAGACTACCTTTATTGACACTATAAATGTCCTCAGCTGACATTTTCATCCCCATTGATTGCATTTCTTTTTCATTGAGTTGAGAGAGCAAGAATGGCAGCCACATGCCTTCTCCGGCGAATAATGGCAGGGAGGTCAGGACAAATAATACAGATAAAATTAAGTTCTTAAGCATTTATTACAGTTTTATTTGCCCAAACTTAATAAAATGCCTGTATTTTTGCGCAAAATTTGCTTAAGAAATGCGTATATTTATTTTTTTAGGAATTATTTCCCTTGGTCTGATGAGCTGTGCAAAGCCGATAGCCGACTTTAGCGTACAGTCAGTAAAAAAGAAAGTTACCGTTCCACAACGATTTGAAAATAAATCTCAGAAAGCAAAGACTTATGAATGGAACTTTGGCGACGGCACCACTTCCTCAGAGCAATCTCCCAGCCATACTTATTACCATAGCGGAAATTATAATGTGACCCTCAAAGCAATAGACGGAAAAAAATCAACAACAAAAAAAATGGATATATTAATCGAACCGCCGACACACTGTCAGGTTCTTATAGAAACAGAATTTGGAAATATGCTGGTAGAGCTATCGGATGCTACACCATTGCATCGCGATAACTTTCTTAAGCTGGTAGAACAAGGTTATTATGATGGTCTTGCCTTCCATCGGGTTATACGTAACTTTATGATACAGGGAGGAGATCCCAACTCTAAGGGCGACAATACACAGGGCTTAGGTAGTGGTGGCCCGGGATATACTATACCGGCAGAATTTGTAGATACACTCTATCACCTGAAAGGTGCAATAGCTGCAGCCCGCACCGGTGGGCCTTCTAATCCCGAGAAAAGATCGAGTGGCTCTCAGTTTTACATTGTCCAAGGTCAACCGGTTGATCCGGCTTATCTTGATGCAAAGGAAGTGTCCAGCAACATGCGATATCCCAGTAGTATTAAGAAAGAATATGAAGCCATAGGAGGAACACCTCATCTGGATGGCGATTATACCGTTTTTGGCAAAGTCATTGAAGGTCTGGATGTCATCGATAAAATAGCATCACAGCCTACCGGGCCGGCAGATCGACCCAATACTCCAATACGTATGAAAATCATCACAGTTAAATAACATTTAAATAAACATAAAAATGGCTACATCTCAAGCTTTTCCAAGATTTCCCAATCCACGACCTTCTCTTCATAGTGAATTGCGGAAGCGTGTGAATCAATATTTTGAAGAAAATCAAATCAAACAATCAGGCAACAAACATTTGTATTGGAAAGCAACCATATTGTTGACACTATTTGCTTTGACTATGTTGCACCTTTTCATTTTTCAACCACAATGGCCCATAGCCTTTGCAGAATGTTTTATCTTAGGTTTATTGATCGCTGCAATTGGTTTTAATGTGATGCATGATGGAAGTCATGGAAGTTTTTCTACGAAAGATATGAGCAATAAACTCGCGAGCTATTCTATGAGTATGCTGGGAGCAAGCCATTTCTTCTGGAATATTAAGCACAACGTAATTCATCATACTTATACCAATGTTGAAGGTATGGATGATGATATTGAGGTGGGCAAGCTTATGAGACTCGCACCTGAACAAGCAAGGTTCAATTTTCATAAATATCAACATATCTATTTCCCGGCTCTTTATATGTTTATGTATTTGTATTGGGTTTTCGCAGCCGATTACAAGAAGTATTTTAGGCAGAAAATTGGGGAATTCCCCATCAATACCATGAAAAGAAAAGATCATTTCAGATTCTGGATGGTGAAATTGTGGCATGCTGTCGCTTTTTGTGCTTTGCCTATTTATTTATTCGGATTTTGGCCATGGTTGCTAGGCTTTTTATTCATGAGTCTGACTGCCGGCTTTGTCTTGAGCATTGTTTTTCAATTGGCTCATACAGTCGAAGATGCTTCTTTCCCGGTGGCTGACGCCGAAACGAATAAATTTGAAGATGAATTTGCGGCACATCAAATAAAGACAACCGCCAATTTTGGAACAGGTAGCAAAACCATATCCTGGTTGGTTGGCGGACTCAATTTTCAGGTTGAACATCATTTGTTTCCTAAAATTTCTCACATACATTATCCTTCTATCAGTAAGATTGTAAAGAAAGTATGTGAAGAATATCAACTCAAATATATCGAGTACAAAACAATGTGGGGTGCTGTTATGGCTCATATCAGCTTTTTAAAGCAAATGGGTAGGGCTTAATAGAGTTGAAGTAAATTGTAATATTGTGGCAAACATGAAGCATACAC
>CAKUWM010000035.1 GCA_934699305.1 uncultured Saprospiraceae bacterium
TAATTCTGATTTTGATGGTTAATCTAGATGTACGAATCGTTTCAATGGTTTACAGAAACCATTGATTACGAGTCGTAAATCGATTCCGCATTTGTCTAATGCGGAACTTGGGTTAAATAAAATCTAAATTTCAGCAGACCCAAATTAGTAAAAAAATGCGCTTATACTTGAGGTTTTGGAATGCTGTTATCAAAAAAAGCTCCACATAAAGTGGAGCGAAAAGGTGTTTTTATAAGATGGATTCAAATTTTAATGAACTTTGCGATATATTCTTTTTGATTGGATTTTATTCTAAGTAAGTAATTCCCTGAGATTAGGTTATTGACGTGGATTTTTTCTTTTTCGTTCATTACGCCGTGTTTAACTATTGTCCCATCCATGTCTGTTATAGTGAATGCACTTCCATCTTGAATCTTTTTGTCAGTCAAATAAATAATATCGGTTACAGGATTGGGGTAAATATTGACTTCATGAATCACAGGCTTTAAATTAAGTCCTAATAAATCCGGATATTGAAATTTCATCAAAAACATATCGGTAATTCCGCCTCCATATTTAGTCTGAAATACATTGCCTTTGCTTAGATTAACAGAGTTAGTTTCTCCGGCAATTAAGAGAGATTGATCGTCATTCTGTATTATTAGAAATGCCCTATCATTACCTTTCTTTCCAAAATAGGAGCCATACAATTTTTTTCCTTCCTGGTTATAAATTGAAACAACTGCATCAAATGGACCTCCTCCATAAGTTTTTTGAAAGCCATCCGATGTACTTATTTGTTCTACACTGCCGGTAGTCATGCCCGATGTATAAACGTGACCATATTTGTCTGTTTGTAAGCCAAACATATATTCGTTTTCAAATCCCCCAATATAGGTGCCCCATAATTGTTTACCTGTTTCATCAAACTTCACCAAGAAACCATCATCTTGACCTCCAATTGAAGGCTGCTCTGTACCGAAAGTGGCGATTTTTACATTGCTGGAAGTAGTTCCGATGCAAAAAATAGAGCTATTATAGTCTATTGTTAAATTATTGATTTCGTCATATCCATTTTGTCCAAAGTATGTACCCCATACTCGTTTGCCAGAGTTTGTCATTTTGACAAGGAATCCTTCATTGCCAGCTCCTTTTGTTACTTGATGGGAACCATTAGTTGCTATTCTGGAAGTGCTTTCTGTTCCTCCTCCAAAATATACAAATTCTTTTTCTGTTTGAGGCTGGGTAGGGTATTCCAAATTTGAACCACCATAATATGTTCCCCAGATACGATGCCCGGAAGTATCAAATTTAATAAGGCAGGCATCAATATCACCACCAAATATTTCCTGATGAGCATCTACTGTTGCTATATCTTTTTGACTTGTAGTTATTGAACTAACATATAAATAACTGTCTTCAGAAACAGTAATATACGCAATAACGAAATCCTCAATAGTTGGCCAAGTACCATCCACGCTGTTTCCGCCATAATATGTTGACCAAAGGAGCTGTCCATCATTGGAAAATTTGGCAAGGACAATATCAGACTGACCACCTCCAAATTTAGTTTGGAATGCACTATCGGTTGCTATGCCGGATGTACTATTGGTTGCGCCGGTGACATAGAGGAACCCATTTTTATCGGCAGCTATTCCACTTAAGCCGTCATTACCGTTTCCTCCAAAGTACGTAGCCCATATTCTTTGACCTGAAGTATCCATGCATACAAGGATTCCATCCATTAGACCTCCCTTATATTCCGGTGAGTGGCTTCCCGGTGACGCTATTCCGGAACTACTTTCTGTACTTCCTACTAAATACATGTATCCGTTAGGTCCATTGATAATTGTAGACATCGTTTCAACTTTTGTTCCACCATAATACGTACACCAGGATATTTCAGGGTCAATGACAAAAGAGTCGGCTGGTTGATCTACTAAAAATGAAACGACTCCATTATCTAACTGAAATTGGCTGGAGATCTTTGCATTAGAATTTAAATCGTAAGTATAAGGACTGGCTTCTGTCAAAACACCCAATGGACAACTGATTGAAAGCGAACCATTATCCAGGATTTGAATTTTATCAGCACCAATATATTTCATTTTAAGCCTATTGATATCCGCATTAGGTTGTACAATAAAATCATACTTGACTTTTCCATCGATTGTATATATCTTCCAGTCGATGCCTTTATAAATATTTTTAATTAAAATGGCAGAATAGGATCTTGCTTTTCTTTTTTCTGACAATGATGAGGTATATACATTTTCATAATAGGGTTGTTCCTCCAAAGGAAGAATTGATGCATCATTGTTTGCACCTATCAACTTCATTTCAATGATATATTGGCGAGTTTTTGATTGGCTGTACTGACGACCTTTCAAAGGTAAAAGATTCATGGCAGAATTGGCATTTTCTATTTCTTTCCGGTCAAAAAAGTTATAACAAATGGCATCCGACTTGATGTCGATCCGCAAATTTCCTTCTTGCATAATGAATAGGATATCCTTGGCAATTGTTCCATCAGGATATTTAATTCTACCAATGTTTTCAACGAAAACAGGTGTGGAGATATCATTTCCAAAGACGTTTGTTTGGAGGAAAATTACAATCACTAAATGTAATAAGTTTCTCATGGTATTAAATTTGAATGGAAGAATATAATTTGAAAAATTAAAATATATACAGTTATTGCATATTCAATTAATTAATATCAAACTATGAGAAATCTTAACATAAAGAGGAAGAAAAAATAAAAAAAAGTTATTCGGACAACTATATACAATAAATAGTATGTCAAATTGATTAATAAATCAATCCAACAATTTTTGGTTTTTCCGAAATATCGGGATTTCTTTAAAGCCAAAATGCACCCGCTAACTATCTGGATGGTAGTCGTTTAGGACAAGGTAATTGGACTATTAAGAATATCCAATCGGTATTCCATTTCTTGTAGATAGCAAAAAAATCCACTTTAAACCCCAATTCCGCATTTGTCTATTGCGCAATTGGATTTTAAAGTGGATAATGGAAAGCAATTAAAATTAGTCAATGATGATTTTGACTAAATTATCACTCTGATGTTAAGAAAAATAAATTTCCGATATGTTTAAAGGCATATCATTCATTAACGTGCGAAGTTGGTTGCTCGTTTTTCTCTGATGACGGTTACCTTTATTTGTCCCGGATATTGCATTTCTGCTTGAATTTTTTGTGAGATCATAAAAGAAAGGTCATCGACGTATTGATCGCTGACTTTTTCACTTTCAACGATTACACGTAATTCACGACCTGCCTGCATTGCGAATGCTTTTTGAACGCCTTCATAAGACATCGCCAATTCTTCTAATTCTCCGATGCGCTTCATGTAGCTTTCGAGTATCTCGCGGCGTGCACCCGGACGTGCGCCGGATATGGCATCGCATGCCTGAATAATAGGCGAGATGATATTGTCCATTTCGATTTCATCGTGGTGGGCTCCGATGGCGTTGATGACATCTTTAGATTCGCCGTGTTTTTCGGCAATTTTCATACCCAGGATAGCATGGGATAGCTCACTTTCCTCTTCAGCAACTTTTCCTATATCGTGTAATAGCCCTGCTCGTTTTGCGAGTTTGATTTGCTTGTTGTTGAGCCCGAGTTCACTCGACATGATGGAACAAAGATTGCTTGTTTCGATGGAGTGTTTCAGAAGGTTTTGACCATAGGAAGAGCGGAATCTCATGCGGCCGACCATTTTGATGAGGTAAGGGTCTAATCCGTGGATATCGAGATCAATGACTGTTCTTTCGCCTATTTCGATGATTTGTTCTTCGATTTGTTTTTTAGTTTTAGCTACGACCTCTTCGATGCGTGCCGGATGGATACGTCCGTCGGTCACCAGTTTTTTCAGGGAGAGTCGGGCTATTTCTCTGCGGATAGGGTCGAAACTTGAAATGACGATGGCTTCAGGTGTGTCATCCACGACGATTTCGACGCCGGTTGCGGCTTCGATAGCGCGGATGTTACGGCCTTCGCGCCCGATTATTTGACCTTTGATATCGTCTGACTCAAGATTAAAGACTGTAACGGTATTTTCGATGGTTATTTCCGCGCCCATTCGTTGAATAGATTGGATGATAATTTTGCGTGCTTCCTTATTAGCTGTCTGTTTTGCTTGTTCGATGGTTTCTTTGATGAGAGACATAGCATCATTTTCGGCTTTAGCAGTCATAGCAGTTATAAGCTGTTCTTTGGCTTCTTGCTGGGTGAGCTTCGAGATACTCTCAAGCTGTTTAATATGGGCATCGTGTGCTGTTTCAAGTTCTTCCTTTCTACGAGCAACAATTTTAAGTTGAGTATCTAAGTTCTCGCGAATTGCTTTGATTTCGCCTTCCCGTGATTCAACACTTTCTTTTTGTTGTTTGAGGTTATTTTGAGATTGTTTCAGGTCAGTTTCTTTTTTTACAACGTCAATTTCCCGTTCTTTGAGTTTGGAATAAAATTTGTCTTTTTCGGTTTCAAACTGGGATTTCAGTCTTTCGAAATTTTCTTTGGCTTCAGCGATCTTTTGTTGTTTTCTTTTCTCGTTTTCTCTTTCGGCTTTACTAATAATTTTTTCTGCGGTAATTTCTGCTTCATCAGTCAATCTTTTTGCAGTAAGTCGAGCTTCTTGTATTTGGAGATCTGCTTTGGCGTTCATTTCATCAATCTGGCTTTGGGCCTTGCGTTTTAAGATGACATTTGATACAACAAATCCAATAATTGCACTTACAATTATCGCTCCAATAGATAATATACTAACATCCATAACATTGAATTTGAAAGATTAAAGAATGCATTGATTCCAATAATCTTTGGTTTATAATGAAATATAGAGCCGGGATGGTGTGGGTATAGAAAGGAGTTATTTGAGTAGATTGTCCAGATAACGATCTACTTCATTCAATTTTTGCATTAATTTAGCATCGCTCATTGACTTTTCAGCTTGATATCTTTCTATGGCATAAGAAAGAATTGCCATAGCTATCCAGTCTTGTTTTTCCCTATTGGGATAAGCTTCCTGATATTCTCTGATTCGTTTGTTAACCTCGTCAGCTATAGCCATAATGACGTCGTCTTCACCTTCTTTAATCTTCAAAGGGTAGCCTCTGCCGGCGATTATCACAGAAATCTGTTTATTTTCTTCGGCTGCCATTTGTTATAGGTTTGCTAAAAGTTCTATACAAGTTTCAATCTCCTTTATATACTGATCTATCTTTTTCTTTACTGCTTCAGTGTCTTGCACGCTTGCATGAACTTCAATCAGCTCTTTACTTTTTTCAGATAGACTTTGCCCCACTATTTCCAACTCTGCTTTATGTTTTCCCGCGCTTTGCTTCAGATGGATATTTTCCTCCATCAGCATAGCGTTTTCTTTTTTTATTATTTCATACTTTTGCACAAGGGTCTTGAGCTTTGTATCAATCGATTCCAATCTTTCACCAAACGTTGATATCATTATTCCCTATGAAAAATATAATTTGTTTTAATTGAAAGTTTAATCTTTGGTAGATTAAATTTTTTTTAAAACGGTTAATAATTGACAAATTTACTATTTATTTTCTAATTATTGCGTTTACTTTTTCTTGAAGTGTCGTCATTATTTTTTGCATTAATCCATCTATCGTCTTATCGTCGAATGTTTTTTCCTGATTTATAAAGTAAATGGCTATACTTAAGCTGCTTTTGCCCTCACCAAGTTGAGAATCATCTGTATATACATCAAATAGTTTAATGGCTGATACATAGGGGCTTGCCGACTTCTGTATCCATGATTTTATTTGATCAAACAAAACATGGTTTTCTATAACGACGGCTAAATCCCTTCTAACAACCGGGAATTTGCTAAATTCTTTGAAGGTGATCGGCTTTTGATTGAGTATGGATGTGACTTCATCCCAGTATATATGTGCAAATGGCATATCGCCTTTTATACCTGCTCTTTTCAATATTGTTTTTTGGATATAGCCTATTTTTGCCAATATTTTGGGACCTAAGGTCAATTCAATGGCGTCACTAAAACGAATATCATCGGATTGTTTTTCCTGATATTTCATGATTCCAAGTCGATTGAAAAGGTGAATGACCGTGGTTTTTAAATAAAATGGATCGATGTTTTCTTTGGACGAAGCAAGCCAGGATTCATCCCAACGACTGCCTATTCCAAATAGAGAAATGAAGTTATTTTCGATATAGATGCCATTTGATTTGTTGTAAACGGTACCATATTCAAACATCTTGAAACTATGTTGCTGACGAGATTGGTTGTATAAAACAATTTCGAGGGCAGTTGATAGTGGGTCAGGACGCATCAAATCTAATTGGACATTGGATGTGTTATTGATGCGAACGCCATCAAAATCATTGTTGCCCGTTACTTTAGCCCATTGTGCACTGTTGATGATAGATAAGCCCATTGCTTCACTATAACCGGCATCGGCAAGATATTGAAGTCCGGATTGTCGGGCATCTGCGACTTCATTGCGAACTTTTTCCGGCATAGAAAAGGCAAACTTACCTGATTCTTCGATGTTATTGAGACCGTATATTCGCACAATTTCCTCAATGATATCGGCCTGACGGGTTACATCTGTCTTATATGTAGGGACAGTAACTGACCAATTATCCGCATCTATCTCTTCAATTTTCATCATTAAAGCATTCAATGTCTTCCTGATTTCTTCATGACTCAGGTTTTTACCGATGTGTTCACGCACCTTTGAAAGAGAAATATTTACCTTAGCAGGCGGGACTTTCCCCGGATATTGGTCAATAGGGGCAAAGGTATCCACTGTGCCACCATATTGTGAAATCAGCCAAGCAGCACGCAACAGGCCATCCAAACATTGATTCGGATCGGTACCTTTTTCAAAATGGAGGGCAGATTCTGTCCTTAAATTATGGCGTAAAGAAGATCTTCTGATGGAAGTCGGGCTAAACCAGGCAGATTCAAGGAAAATATTTTTCGTTTCTGACGTCACACCCGAGCCAAGACCGCCATAGACACCGGCAATACACAAGGGTTGATTATTACCATCACATATCATCAAGTCATCGGCACTAAGTTTGATTTCTTTATTGTCTAAAGTGATAAATGGCGTGTCTGTCGCTACATTTTTTACTTTAATGTGATTACCGACAATTTTATCCGCATCAAATGCATGAAGGGGTTGTCCCAACTCAAACATTACATAATTGGTAATATCCACGATGTTGTTGACTGGTCTTTGGCCGATGGCTTCCAATCTTTTAATCAACCATTCAGGCGAGGGCATGACCTGAATATTGCGCAACAGGATACCGGTATAGCGCTTACAAGATTGGGTATTTTCAATAGAAATTTTAAAATCGGAAGATTGAAGAGACTCGGTTTCCAATAATTGGATAGGTTGAAGCGATGGCTGATATCCATTGTGTAAATGGAGTGCCGACCATAAGTCGCGCGCTGTACCATAATGAGAGTTGGCGTCAGCACGATTGGGAGTTAATCCGATTTCGATGACCTCGTCGGAGGTGATTTGAAAAAATTGTGCTGCCGGCATTCCTATTACGGCATCAGCCGGTAGAATCATGATGCCTTCATGACTTTCTCCCAGACCGAGTTCATCCTCAGCACATATCATACCTTGAGACAATTCACCTCTGACTTTTGATTCTTTGATGGTAAAGGAATTGCCCTCTGAGTCATATAATTGCGTACCGATAGTCGCTACCAGGACTTTCTGACCTGCAGCAACATTGGGCGCTCCACAGACAATAGATAGTGGATCTTCTCCACCCACATCTACTGTAGTGAGGGATAGTCTGTCAGCATTAGGATGTTGAGTTTTGGTCAAGACATGGCCTATGACAACGCCTTTCAGTCCACCTTTTATTGATTCTACGATGTGGACTCCTTCTACTTCCAAGCCGACATCAGTCAACCTTTCGGTGATTTCTTCTGTGGAGTATTCGTGGGGCAATATTTCTTTTAGCCAGTTATGTGATATCTTCATGCGTTTAAAAAATTGGTCAAATATAAGGCAAAGTTACTACACGAAATTAAATTTTGTGTTTTCAAATAGATGAATGTGGCTTCATAGATTGTCTCACCACTAATTTTAGGTAAGTGTGTAAGCATACTATTTGAAACGTAAAGCTTTAGGTCAACATAATTGATTCCGAATTCAGTAGTAAAGATTTTGAAAGGCCGTATAGTGCTGATTATGTGGGGAATACCGATGTGTGAATATCAATTCTGCATTTATCAAATGCGGAATTTGAGTTGAATTTAATCACGAAATCGAGCTATTGGATTAAACACAATGTGTAAAATCAGGTTGTTCGCAAAGATTACATTTAAACAATAACAAAATTTTAACGTAAAATATTTGGAAAATAGATGTACATACATGTATATTTGTGCTATGAAATTGGAAGAAGCAATAAAAACCAAGAAGTTTAGAAGTAATGGACAAAAGGCATTATTGAATATACTCTATACAGCTTGGTGGTATAGAGCACGCATTAATAATGTGCTGAAGCCGTACGGGCTGACGCCTGAACAGTATAATGTGCTTCGGATTTTAAAAGGGAGCCATCCGGAAATGATGTGTGTGAAGGACATTTCTACAAGGATGATTGAAAAGAGTTCTAATGTTCCCCGGATTATAGATAGATTGGAAATCAAAAAGTTGATTCGACGAAATAGGGGTGAAGACGATGGTCGTCAAACAATGATTGAACTCACTAAAGCCGGAATGGCAATATTGTCTGAGGCAAGCAAGGATATGAATCAATGCGATGATCAGCTCATTGGATTGACTGAAACAGAGGCGGGACAGCTCAATGTGATAATGGAAAAACTGAGAAAAAGTTAAAAAAATTTAAAATAATACATGTATATACATGTAAAATTATATTTCTAAAATTTAATAAAACAAAAAAGTTTAAAAATGGCAAATTACAAGATTGATGCAGCACACAGTGAAATTAAGTTTCAGGTTAGACACATGATGATTACGAATGTAACCGGTAATTTTTTACAATTTGATGCGACGATGACTAGCGAAAAGCCGGATTTTAGCGATGCAAAGATTCAATTTGAAGCTGATGTCAACAGCATCACGACGAATCAGGAGCAGCGTGATAATCACTTAAAGAGTGCTGATTTCTTTGACGCGGGGAATCATCCGAGGTTGACTTTTACATCAACCGGAATAGAGGCGAAAGGCAGCAATGAGTTTTCATTATATGGTGACATAACAATGCGAGGTGTTACAAAGCCAATTGTTCTCAATGTTGAATATGGCGGTACTGCCACAGATGGTTATGGTCAGGTGAAGTCCGGTTTTGAGATTTCCGGTAAGGTAAACAGAAAGGATTTTGGGTTAAACTGGAGTTCATTGACAGAAGCAGGCGGATTGGTAGTGAGTGATGACGTGAAATTAGTGTTGCAAGTTCAGATGATCAAGCAATAACTGTGTAATTAATCCGAATTCATCTTATAGGTAATATTTTTGCCTATAAGAGGAATTCGGGTATAATATAAAAAAGGTGGCATTGATAAAGTGTCACCTTTTTTTGTTGTAGGTGGGGGAACGAGTCAACATTTTCGAATACTGAATTACATCTAAATAAATCACAATGGTTTGAATATCAAAGTTATGGAAATGTATTTTTTCGTGACTATTTGGTTTACAACACCGCAATAAGTTAGCTGTAATTCAGCAGTAAAGATTTTGTAAAAACCCTATAGTGCTGATTACGGGGCGTAATTCGATTCCGCATTTGTCTAATATGGAATGTGGGTAAAAATTAGAAGGAACCGGCGATTCTGTATCAATAATGGTTTTCGAAACAAAAAAAGCTATTCCGTCGAACGGAATAGCTTTTACAAAATATTCTAATGAAAGTTGTATTACATCATTCCACCCATTCCGCCCATTGCCGGACCATGGTCGTGACCTTCATCTGACTTAGGTTTGTCATTGATGACACATTCTGTAGTGAGTATCATACCTGCAATAGAAGCAGCATTTTCGATCGCTACACGTGTTACCTTAGTAGGATCTATGACACCTGTAGATTTCAGGTCTTCGTATTTATCGGTACGCGCATTGTATCCAAAGCTACCTGTTCCATCAAGAACTTTTTGAAGTACGACAGAGCCTTCAGCTCCCGCATTTTCAACAATCGTACGCAATGGAGCCTCAAGGGCTTTTTTAACAATTTGTACACCTACTGTTTCATCTTCATGTTCGCCTTTTAAGTCGGCAATAGCACTAATCGCTCTCACAAGGGCAACTCCACCACCGGCGACGATCCCTTCTTCTACTGCTGCTCTTGTAGCATGTAACGCATCATCTACACGGTCTTTCTTCTCCTTCATTTCAACTTCTGTAGGGGCGCCAACATAAATAACAGCTACACCTCCGGCCAATTTAGCCAATCTTTCCTGAAGTTTTTCACGATCATAATCAGACGTAGTTGATTCAATCTGTTGCTTGATAGTACCTATACGGACTTTAATATCGTCTGATGTTCCGGCGCCACCAATAATAGTGGTATTGTCTTTGTCAACCGTGATTTTTTCAGATGTACCCAGGTGTTCGATTTCTACATTTTCAAGTTTGTATCCTTGTTCTTCTGAAATAACAGTTCCCCCTGTCAAAATGGCAATGTCTTCAAGCATAGCTTTTCTACGGTCACCAAAGCCAGGTGCTTTAACGGCAACAATCTTCAGATTAGCTCTAAGTCTGTTTACGACTAAGATGCCTAAAGCCTGACTATCGATATCTTCGGCTATGATAAGGAGAGGGCGTCCTGACTGCATGGTTTTTTCCAAAATAGGAACGATATCCTGCATGTTGGAGATTTTTTTATCATGGATCAGGATATAAGGATTTTCGTATTCGACGGACATCTTTTCCTGATTGTTGATAAAGTATGCAGACAAGTATCCTCTATCAAATTGCATACCTTCTACGATATCCACATAGGTATCGGTACCTTTCGCTTCTTCTACAGTGATGACGCCGTCTTTAGAGACTTTTTTCATTGCATCTGCAATATCTTTCCCTATTTGTTCGTCGTTGTTAGCTGAGATTGCAGCTACTTGCTGGATTTTATTGAAATCGTCACCTATAACTTCAGATTGGGTATGAAGATTGGCAATTACGGCTTTGACCGCTTTGTCAATACCTCTTTTCAAGTCCATTGGATTAGCACCTGCCGTAACGTTTTTCATTCCGGCTGCAACCATAGCTTGTGCGAGAACCGTTGCAGTAGTTGTACCATCACCAGCTGCGTCAGCTGTTTTAGAGGCGACTTCTTTGACCATCTGAGCACCCATATTTTGAATAGGATTTTCAAGTTCGATTTCCTTTGCAACAGAAACGCCGTCTTTTGTAACAGTGGGTGCTCCAAAACTCTTCTGGATTACCACGTTACGACCTTTAGGACCCAAAGTAACCTTCACTGCATTGGCCAATGCATCAACACCGGCTTTTAATTCATTGCGCGCTGCGCTATCGAAGCTAATTTCTTTAGCCATAATATTTTTAGTTTTTTAGTTAGTTAAAATTGAATAAATATGAATTATAATACAACTAGGATATCATCTTCTCTCATAATGAGATAATCTTCTCCTTCATAATTCATTTCCTGACCGGCATATTTGCCATAAAGTACGATATCGCCTGCCTGAACAGTCATCATGTTTCCATCTTTGCCTGGACCTACTGCGATCACTTCACCCTTAAGTGGCTTTTCTTTTGCTGTGTCAGGAATGATGATGCCCCCTTTCGTCTTTTCTTCTGCAGGAGCCGGTTTTATGACCACTCTGTCGTTAATTGGTTTCATTAATGTATAAATTTTATGGTTTATAAATTTTAATTCTTGCTTTCTGTAAGCATAAACTGTGCCATGTTCAGTTTGATGACAGTTTTTCACTTTTGAGTGGACAAAGTGGCAGTTTGACACAATTTTTTTTATAATTGTAATTTATTAGGTTCATTTTTCCCCTAAAAGTGAATGTTTATCTCAATGTGGGCAGGTCGGATAAGATTTAATTATTCGATTTCGATTAGAAAGGAATATTTTATTTGATTCCAAATGTCTATCTTGGTGTTTGATTGGGGTAAATGAAGAAGGAAGAGCACAACACATGTTCTTACTTTGCGTTAATTCTAATAAGGTTTAAGAAATTTATGTGGAAACAAATAGCTTTTATTTTAGCTTGTATTGCTATGTTATATTCCTGCAATCGAACGGCGGGGATAAAAACAGGCGAAGATGCGTTTGATGTAGGTCAGTACTCAGTGGCTGTTCAATACCTGGAAAAAGAGTATAATGATGCCACTTCAGAAGCGGTTCGCTCTGATAAGGCTTTTTTAATGGGACAAGCTTATGAAAAGATGAATGACCCGGATGAAGCCCTTCGATGGTATCGCATCAGTGCCAAGGGCGTCAATTCTCCCAATAAGTTGATTTATCTGGCTTATGCATTGAAAAATACGGGTCGGTATCAGGAAGCCCTCAATTCTTTTGACGCATTGGCAAAGCAGTTAAATGATCCGAATCGTTTTCAAAGTGAGGTTGTATCTCTACTTAATGCCAATCAATGGGAGATGGATGCCCCGACAAATCCATTTAAATTACAATTAAGTCCATTTAACTCAGAGTATTCTGATTATTCAGCAGTGATAAGGAGTGATGGAAAAATAGTATTTACATCGGACAGAAAGGACAGCGAAGATGCTGCCAACTATAAGTGGACAGGCAATGGATTTAGCAATCTTTTTGTTGCGGATTCCAATCTATCACCGGCATCGCTCTTGCCGGGAGTCGTAAATACAGAAGACAATGAAGGCGCCTTAGTGTATTCTCCTGATGGTAGGAAATTGGTTTTTTGCAAATGCTTTGACCGAATCGGTGCGGATTTAAAGTGTAAATTGATGCAATCCGTAAAGATAGGGGAAACATGGGCAGATCCGGAAGTAATGCCCTTTGTATCAGATACACTGAATTATCTCGGTCCGGCTTTTAGCAAGGATGGCGAGATATTATTTTTTGCCATGGAAGATCCGCAGTATAATTCCGGCTTTGACCTCTATTATTCTCAATTGAAAGGTGATGTGTGGCAAGAACCAGTGCGATTGCCCGCTATAATCAATACGGAATACAATGAAAAGTATGCCACTATTGATAAAGATACGCTTTATTTCTCTTCTGATCGGCCGGCAGGAATGGGAGGTTTGGATGTTTACAAGACTTATGTAAATCGTAATGGATGGGCGCCACCTATTAATATGAAAGCTCCAATTAATTCGCCTTATGATGACTTTGGAATGGTATTTGATCCCGGATTTATTTCAAAAGATAATATACTGGCAAAAGGCTTTCTTTCATCCAATAGAAAGGGAGGGGTAGGACAGGATGACATTTATCATTTTACGAAGATTCAGCCTGTTGCGCCCAAGCCCCTGCTTGATACAACAGCTATTGCCGATAACAGTATCCTCGTCAAGTTGAATGTCTATGTACGTGGATTTAATGTCAAGGACGGGAAAATGTCAAATAGCTCAGTTGAGTTGTCCGGACCTGAAGTCACTGTAGCTGGCGTAGGCAAAGATACGGTCATAATGGGGGATAAATATGGAAAAGTAACAACAGTTTTAAAAGTAAAGGATAATATAACGATAACTGCGTCAAAAGCCGGATACCTTACTTCTTCCAAAAATATTAGTCAGGAAGTGATAAAAATTGATAGTTCACAGCGTGTTCAGGAATTTTCTATGGTGATGAATTTGTATCCTGTTTTATATGATCAGGAAATTGTCATAAAGGATATTTATTATGACCTGGACAAATATGAGATTCGAAAAGATGCTGTTGGCTCACTGGATGAGTTGCTTTCGATTTTGAAGCTAAACCCTTCTTTTAAAATAAAAATCAACTCACATACCGATTGCCGCGGGAGCAATGCATATAACCTGACTTTGTCCGGAAAGCGTGCTCAATCTGTTGTCAATTACCTTACTTCGAATGGCATCAGTCGGAATCGCCTTTCTTTTCAGGGCTATGGTGAAACAAGACCGCTAACTACATGTTCATGTGAAAAATGTACGGAAGAAGAACATCAATTAAATAGAAGGACGACTTTTCAGTTGGTTAGATAAGGTGAGGGTTTTTATTTTTGCTTAATTATTCCGACAAGCTACATTTTTTATAATTTTGTTTTGTGGAAGCGAAAGAAGCAATTTTAAGAAGGTTTGGAAAGTACAATGAATCCTGGCCTCACGATACAGATATACACAATTATTATTTAGATGGATTAAACGGTAGTTCCATACTGTTTTATATGGCATCTTCCTTTGTTAACAATCCGATGCCCATCCTCTTTGTTGCCGACGATAAAGACAAAGCAGCCTATAGTTATGATACATTGATGACTCTATTGGGGGGCGACATTATGCTGCTGACGGATTCCTTCCGACGACCGGGAAATTTTGTAGAAATAAATACAGCCAATGTACTGAGGCGTTCTGAGGTGGCTTCCACTTTGGTCAATGGGGTTAAGCCAACTATTATTGTTGCTTATCCTGAGTCTGTTTTTGAGATGGTAGTTAATCCGGTAGAGTTAGATAAGGATAAAATCACGGTAAAGGTTGGTGAAATATTTGATAGGGGCTTTGTCATTGAAATACTGATAGAATATGGGTTTGAGCGAGTTGATTTCGTTTATGAGCCGGGTCAGTTTTCATTGAGGGGAGCCATTGTAGATGTTTTTTCATTTGGAAATGGACAGCCATATCGGATTGAAATGGATGATGACAAAGTTGAGAGTATTCGAATCTTTGACCCTGAAACGCAGCTATCCACCAAGAATGTGGATTTTTTAAATATTCTGCCCAATGCCAATACTAAGTTTGAAGCCATTGATAGGATACCTTTATTTGACTTACTTAAAAAGGATTGTCAAATAGTAGTGGAAGATAGAGACTTTATAATGGAGCGGATGGCAATCCTCTTTGAAAAAGCGGAGGAAATAATACAGAGTATAACCATGGTGGAGCAACCTGAATCTCAAAAGTTTTTCAAGGATCGCTCATTTATAAGTCCTGAGATGTGGGATAAAAGCCTTAGTAAGTACTCAGTTTTTCATCTTACAAAGCCGGATGGTCGGATTAAATGCCGGACGTTGGGCTTTGATACTAAACCTCATCCTGTAATCAGCAAGCAGTTTAAACTTTTGGTGGCTCACTTAGAGAAAAATGAGAGTGAGGGTATTGAAACGTGGTTTTTTAGTGAAAATGCTCGGCAGATAAAGCGTTTGGAGTCAATTTTGGCTGACCTTGGAGCTAAGAGTACATTTCAACCCGTCATTGGGTCGATACACGAAGGTTTCTTAGATACAAAGAGTAAGATAGAGATTCTGACAGATCATCAAATATTTCAAAGATACCATCAGTACAGTTTAAAATCGGGTTACACACGGGATCAGGCTGTTACTTTAAGGATGTTGAAGGAGTTGCAACCGGGTGACTATGTGACGCATATAGATCACGGAGTGGGTAAGTTTTCAGGTTTGGAGACCATAGAGATAGGCGGTGTTAAGCAGGAATCTGTGCGGATCATTTACCGCAATAA
>CAKUWM010000036.1 GCA_934699305.1 uncultured Saprospiraceae bacterium
AGCCTACACAGAGCAAGACAAGAAAGGTGATTAATAAAAGTGAAAAAACAGCAAGTAGCCTTGATAATAACTGACTGTCAAAACGATTACCTGCCCACTGCGGCAAGGTCAAAGCACTCGAAAAATGGCCATATTTGCGAAAACTTTTGCTCAAAAAAACAAGCGACAGGAAAAGTCCCAATGGAAGGACAATACTCATCGCCAAAAAGGCAGACCAACCATAAAATGCGACAAAACCCGGATTAATGATGAAGGTCGCCGCACTCGATATGCCTGCCGCCAGGGAAAAAGCTACAATGATCGAAGGGAACCCCTGTCCTAAGGCATAATCCTTCAATGTCTTGGTTTTTTGAGCCCCGCGGTAAACTAAAAATAGCATCGCCATTGCATACCCCGAAAGTAAGATTATAGTCGCCAGTTTTAAATCCATAACATAAAAGAATTACGGTTTTTTAATTCAACTGATACAAAGTTGATAGAAAAATTCATATAAAATACTTCCATTTTTATATATTTATGGTGTGATGTTTTTATAATTTCATTTTTAATATGCTTATTTTAAGTATGTTATATTGATATTTAATGCTATGACAATACGCATAGCAAAGACCAATAAAATTGCAAAACATTCAGACACAACACTATTTTTGCAGAGTTAAATCGAATTTTATAAAAACAATATATTTTAATATGAAAAATTTAGAAAATAAAATTGCAATCATTACAGGTGGCGGTAGCGGAATAGGTAAGGCCACAGCTTTGAAATTTGCAGAACAAGGAGCCCTCGTCATGATATGGGATGTGGCAGACGAAAGAGGCAAGGAGGTAGCCCAACAAATAAATAACAACGGCGGCCAGGCAGAATTTTTCCACGTCAATACTACCGATAAGTCTCACATTGAATCGGCTGCGTCATCCATCTTCGATACATACGGCCATATTGACATCCTGGTCAACAATGCCGGTATAACCAAAGATGCCACACTCCTTAAAATGACGGATGAACAGTGGGATCAAGTGATCTCTGTCAACCTAACAGGCGTTTATCATTGTACCAGAATTATTGCTCCTTATATGGTACAGAATAACTATGGTCGCATCATCAATGCTTCGTCTGTTGTCGGCCTATTTGGCAATTTTGGCCAGACCAACTATGCAGCCACAAAAGCCGGTTTAATAGGCATGACACAGACCCTTTCCAAAGAATTGGGCAGAAAAGGAATAACAGTTAACGCTGTAGCCCCCGGCTTTATCGCTACAGAGATGATTCAACTCATGCCTCAGGAAGTGCTGCATAACATGGAAGCTAAAGTGCCGGTAAAGAGATTGGGACGTCCGGAAGAAGTGGCTTCGCTTTATGCCTTCCTTGCATCTGATGATGCAGCATATATCAATGGCGCCGTAATAAGAATCGACGGTGGCATCAGCCTCTGATAAACCCAAATTCAGCAGTAAAGGTTTTGAAAAACCGTATAATGCTGATTATGAGGGTTAATCCCGATGTACGAATCGTTTCAATGGTTTAATGAAACCATTGATTACGAGTCGTAAATCGATTCCGCATTTTTCTAATGCGGAATTTGGAATATAATCCGCTCCCCTTTGTCATATTGTTTTTGCCGCTACATTCATTTGTCATAGAAAATACATAAAAAATTGACTGTCTTTAATAAATTTGTACAATCTCTCTTCCCCGGAGAAGCCATTATCCTCAGTAAGCATGATGGTCTTGTAGATGTAGAAAAAAAGGTGATCCTCCAACAGGTAATCGAACATGCCGGCAACCTGAATGATGATTTCAAATCTGACCCTTCCATCGATAAGCGAAAGTATAGCTTTATCAAAGATTGGTGCTTTCAAAAATTAAGCACCCACGATGTGGATGTACACCTGAGCCAATTAATGAAATTAGAAGAAAGCATATTACTTGACCGCATTGAACCAAACCAGGAAAAAGAGTTTTTCCACACATTAAGAGTACTGAAGCCGGATGATTTCAACTTTGTTAAATGTTACGAAATTGGTCGTCTCTTTCGCCACTACCTTCAAATCCGATTTCGAAGAAAAGAAACTGATTTAGTAGTGGACTTTCTCGAAAGATATCGATACGAATATGAAATAGGCCGACAATTAAATGACAAAATTCATCAGGCAACGAAAGAAATCCTTCAATATTATTCTAAAAAGAAAGACTTTAACACGGAGTGGACTGATATGTTGAGTTCTATTTTCTTCAACGAATCCAATGATGGCGCCACCCGTATCTTAGCGTGGATTAGACTGGTTTTTATCGCCAATAGCAGCAATAACTATTCCTTTCTTAAACCCCATTTTGAATTATTCGAGGCAAGGTTGGCCGATTGTACCTTTTATTCAAGACGTATCATGGCCAATTTCTATAGTCAATATCTCTTGTTTTATGCCAATTTGCAAGACTTTGACAAAGCAGCATATTATGGTAAACTATCCATCAAATTGAAAAACAACGATTATCTTTATTATTCCAACAACCTTATTGCTGTTCTTCTTAAAAATAAAAAAGCTTCAGAAGGGTTGGAATACCTCAAATCTACTTCCACTCTTGCATTAGACTCCAGCAATTTCCACAACAAGTTGACACATGTTTCTTATTACATCCGCGCACTGACTGATTTGGGTAAGCCCTCTCAAGCCGAAAGCAGAGGCTTTGTTTTTTACAATGTCCACAAAAAAGAAATTTTTAATTATAGATGGCATCTCTTCTTTACGGCATGGATTCGAGCCATGATTTATAACGGAAAATACAATAATATTATCAAGCTGTTCCGCTCCTACCCTCGACTTATCAAGGATGAAGCCGAACAAACATTCAATCAGGGAGTTTTCCCCATTCTCGCCCTAATGCTGGAAACCTCACTTTACAAAGCCGGGAACCATGACATTTCTATATTTAAGAAAAAAATCGCCGCGTTGCATCAACATACCAATTCAACACTTTCAGAGGATGCCAATGAAATGGGCAAAGTCGTGCTCGGAAAAGAATGGGAGGCGTGTTTACCTAAATGATGTGAAGACGAAATTCTATTTTCCAAAAAACTCTTTTTAACCTGAATTCCCCTTAAACCTGCTTTATTCCAGGATATAAGTCCGCTTTACACGGTTACTTATTCCTGTAAAAACCTCATAAGGTATGGTTTCATAAATTTGAGCCAGCATATCTGCTCTATTGATGGCACCAAAAATTATGGCTTCATCGCCTTCATTAACGCCTTCAATATCTGTCACATCTACCATCGTCATATCCATGCACACACTTCCTACAATCACCGCAGGCTGATCATGCACCAATATGCTCCAGCGCCCATTGCCGGCCGACCTACGCAGCCCATCGGCATACCCAATAGAGACAGTGGCTATGATGGAATCTCTTTCTGCCTTCCACCTTCTATCGTAACCAACTGTGCTGCCTGCCGGAATTCTTTTTATCCTCGAAATACGCGCCTTTAGCGTCATTACTGTATGTAGATCCTGAACATAACCACTTGGGTCAAAGCCATACATCCCTATACCCAGCCGCACCATCTCATATTGATATTCCGGAAAGCGAGCTATTCCGCTTGAATTGAGAAGATGCCTCATGGGCTTTATCTCCAATCCATCGGTAAGAATCCTTACCATCTCCTCAAAGTAACGAGCTTGATAATGGGTATATTCGTCAAAAAGACTCTCTCCGCTTCCGGCCAGATGGGTAAAAATACTGACCACTTCCAGTTGTGGATTTTCTCTCATCTGCCTAATTACTTCCGGCAACTCATCCATTGTAAAGCCCAGACGGTGCATACCCGTATCCAATTTTAAGTGACACTTAATGCGCTCTCTGTTATTACTCGTATATTGGATAATCGTATGTAGTTGCGCCGGCGCATATATCTCCGGCTCCAGATCATATTCAATCATTCTCTCTACAAAGTCCAGCCCACTATTCATCACCATTATAGGCAACTGAATTCCTGCTTTACGCAAGTCTATCCCTTCATCAATATACGCCACAGAAAGGTAATCAACTCCCTGTTGCTGCAATATACGGGCTACTTCAACAGAACCGGAACCATAGGCACTCGCCTTAATCATCACCATAATCTTAGTGGAAGGCTTAACCCCCGAACGATATAATGTCAAGTTGTGTTGCAAAGCTGATAGATTGATCTCCAGCTCTGCTTCATGAGCCCTTTGTTCCAACTTATCTACAACAGCTTCAAATTCAAACTTCCTGGCTCCTTTTAACAGGACAACACTATTGCGTATTATCGTGATATCTATACCATTGAGTAAGCTATTGGTATCATGATAAAATAAGGTATTGATAGTCTTCTCAAGCCGGGTCGCAATCCTGCGTATGGTCTCACCAACACCAATAAACCAAAGCGGTTCAAACTCATTGACCAACTCTATCAATATATCATAATCATTATGTGTATGGTTGTCAGAAAATTCAAAATCGGAAACTATAAAAATCATCCGTCGCTTTCCGGCTTCTTTCCGTGCTGCCGCAAAAGCCAGTGCAATAGAATTTATATCTGAATTATACGTATCATTGATAAGGACAGAATTAAACATACCGGTCTTTAATTCCATCCTCATAGCCAATGGCTTGAGTTGAGATATCATATCCTGTATCTCCTCCATCGAATATCCTGCATAATCAAGGTAAGTAATGCATGTAAAGGCATTGTGAAGGTACACATCATCGGAAAAAGGAATCTCGATTCTATACTGTGAGCCTCTCTTATCCAAGGATACAACAGCTTTATGGCTGCTGATAGACAAAAAGTAAAATATCAAATCAGCTTCCCTATCGACAGCCCAAGTTATTGAGTTTTTGTCAGGATACAATTGATTAAATATCTCTCCGGTAACGCCTTTTTTGTGATAAATCACTGTGGAGCAATCTTTGAAGAGGATGAGTTTTTCTTTAATTTTGGCCGCCTTGGATTCAAATCCTTGATTGTGGGCTGCCCCCATATAAGTCAAAATACCGACTGTAGGTCTTATCATGCGTTCCAGCCTTTCCATTTCACCCTTTTGGGAAATACCGGCTTCGAAAATAGCCAATTGATTGTCCTGTTTCAAGGTGAATATTGACATCGGTACACCCAATTGACTGTTATAGCTTTTAGGACTCTTGGCAATATCTATTGTTGGCGAAAGCAACTGATAAAGCCATTCTTTGACGATGGTCTTGCCATTGCTGCCGGTAATGCCAATAACCGGTATATCAAACTGACTCCTATGATATGCCGCCAACAACTGCAAACTCTCCAGCGAATCAGAAGTATGGATAAAGGTCGATTCCGAAAATTCATTTTCTGCTACCTCGTGCTGGATTAAAAAACAGCGCACTCCCGCTACCCAAGCCTTCTTTATGTAATTATGTCCATCCCTGTTTATACCCTGCATGGCGACAAACATAACCTCATGTGCATGATGTATTTGCCGTGTATCAAAGGCAATCCTATTTATGATGGAATTGGAATGTTGTCCCGAGATATGACCTCCGACTATGTCGCTTATCTGTTGGATTGTATAATTTAACAAGCTATTACTTTATCTGAATGATGTAAATATAACTTATATCCGAATATTATAAATAAAATACTGATTTACCGATTGCCGGAATAGTATTTTACGTATAATCAAACACTTACTTTACAAAAGAGAACGTCTATAGTGCTGTAGAATCAATATCGGAACCTATATCTCTTCTGTAAAATTTTCCTTCCATTATGACAGCATCAGCCCCCTCTAAAGCTTTTCTTCGTGCCATCGACATTTCTTTATCTTTAGCAAAAACAAAAAGTACTCTACCGCCATTGGACACAACTCTTTGCTGTGCATCCAATTTCGTTCCTCCGTGAAAATACATACAAGTACCCGGAACATTCTCTACATGAATAGCTTTACCTTTCTGATAATCTCCCGGATAGCCATCCGAAACAATATATACACCGGCGGCAAAGTCAGAATCAATATCGGGCGCTTCTATTGGATTCCCTCGAATCAGGTCAACCATTAAACCTACCATGTCCCCTAAAATACGTGGAAATACAACTTCTGTCTCGGGGTCTCCCATGCGCACATTATATTCGATCACATAAGGCTCTCCACCTACTTCTATCAGACCGAAAAAAATAAAACCGATATATGGTATTCCTTCTTGTCGCAACCCGTGCATGGTCGGTAAAATAATCCGGTCATTCACTTTCTGCATCATCTTGTCATCCACAAAAGGAACAGGGCTCACTGCACCCATTCCACCTGTATTTGGACCCTGATCACCATCCCATATTTTTTTATAGTCTTTGGCCACGGGCAAGGTATAATACTGCTCACCATTGGTTGCCACAAAAACAGAAAATTCTATGCCACTCAAAAAAGATTCTACAACGATGCGGTCACCCGCTGCTCCAAATTGCCCTTTAAAAATATCTTTAACAGCAGCAATAGCTTCATCGGCGCTTGGAGATATGATGACGCCTTTGCCTGCTGCCAATCCATCAGCCTTGATAACTATGGGCATAGGCTGAGAACCAATATAATCAATTGCATCACCGGCGTCATATTTTGAAAATTCACGATAAGAAGCCGTAGGAATATTATATTTTAGCATAAATGCTTTGGCAAATGCCTTACTTCCTTCTAACCGGGCTCCGGCAGCTTCAGGTCCAAATACCATTATATCTGTGAGGTCATTGTCTTGATGGATTCTATCTACAAGACCATTCACGAGGGGATCCTCCGGTCCCACGACAACGAGATGAATATTGTATTGTAAAATGGCTTCTTTAACAGCTTGAAAATCGGCTACATTTAAAACCAGATTGGTACCAACGCTTAGTGTACCCGCATTACCGGGAGCGATATACAACTGACCACATCGCTTGCTCGAGGCGAAGTGTGTAGCCATCGCATGCTCGCGTCCACCACTTCCAATTAGTAAAATATTATATAAATCCATTGTGAAACTATTGTCTGTAAGACTGCAAATTTAACAAAGACGGCATAATATTCTAACCAAATATATCATTGATCCATCAAGCAAAAACATTGGTATAGCAGACATCAGAAAATTTCACACTCAACTCAACAAAAATAGAACATGGAGCAAGTGCTATAACACAATAAACCCGAATACGTCTAAGGCAACGCTTTGGCTCTAAGACGAATTATGGATAAAATAAAAAAGCCTACATTCATTGCTGAATGCAGGCTTTTCTTAATATGAAAATTCAAATTACCCTTTGTTGAGCATGTTCTTTGTTCCGGCAGGAACGCTTGCATCAGCAGCTTTAGCTTTGATGTCGCCTTTAACAGAAAGAACAAAAGACTTACCTTCAATATTGGTATTGACAGTTACAGTCTTGTTGATTGGACCTACACGGTGAGTGTCATAACGAACTTTGATCTCGCCAGATTCTCCCGGAAGGATTGGAGTCTGTGGCCAAGTAGGAACAGTACATCCACAGCTACCATTTGCTGATTTAATCAATAAAGGCTCAGTACCATTATTGGTAAATTTAGCAAAACGGAATGGATCAGCATCCTGCTCAATTGTACCAAAATCAACTGTCATGGATTCAAATGTCATATCAGGACCTTGAACCTTTGGTGCAGTTACCTTTGGAGCAGTTGCTTTTGCTGCTGTAGCAGTTTTAGCAGGCGCAGCTTTAGTCTTTGTAGCTTTTTTAGCACCTTGTGCGAAAGCGCCTGTAGAAAGTAAGGCGAATGCGAAGAAAAATAAAATTAATTTTTTCATTAGAGCTATATTTATGTCGTTTAAATTTGAATAATTAACATCACAAATGTAACGCCTATTTTCTCTGATAATGCTGTTATCACAAGGTTTCCGCTGTTAACAATAGGTTAAGTCACACCCCCCTTTTCTTTAAATATTATCACAGAATAATTTACATATAAAAAAAAATATAATACATAATTAATTTTTTAGTGTGTAAATTGCATGTTATCAATATGTTATGTTAACACATTTTAAATTTACATAAATTATATGCTTTTTCCTGAATCCTCAAGTCCGGCTTTTCCTCTTATTATAATTCTTCTTAGTGTTTTTTTATACCATATATATACTATTGATATTTAAATCTATGGCAAAGATTTGACCTTTTATGGAGAAACATCAATTCACTTTGTCTAATATATGAACATTGGTGACTATACGTGAAAGTGGGGCAACGATATAGATTTCCATCATATTTTTTGTACCTTTGTTGCTCCTAACAACAGTATAAAGCGACATAAATGATTGAATTTCCCGCATTATTAGAAGATTTCGCCGCTTTACACGACGATACTTCGTCTGAGTACATCAAAGAAATCTGGAAGGATTACTGGATATGCAACATCAGCAGGGAAGCCAGTATAATGGCAAGAAAAGAAGTTTTAACCGGCAAAGCTAAATTTGGTATTGTGGGTGACGGCAAAGAAGTCCCACAGGTTGCTCTTGCCAGAGCTTTTAGAAAAGGCGACTTCAAAGCCGGTTACTATCGTGATCAGACCTTTATGATGGCAATGGGTGTATGTTCCATTGAAGACTTTTTTGCACAGTTGTATGCAGACCAAAACAACGATCCATTTTCCGCCGGAAGACAAATGAATTGCCACTTTAACACTGATTTACTGGACAGCGATGGCAACTGGATAGACCAAACGGACAAATACAACATGAGCTCAGATATATCATGTACCGGAGGTCAGATGGGACGTGCTTTAGGACACGCCTTAGCCACCAAACTATTCCGTTCCAACGAAGAGCTTTCCTCGATGGATATGTTTTATGATCATGGTGATGGTGTTACAGTCGTAACAATAGGCGATGCAAGTACCTCAGAAGGTCCATTCTGGGAGACGATCAACGCTGCTGCTGTTATGAAGGTTCCATTGGCAACCTGTGTATGGGACGACGGGTATGGCATTTCTGTACCTATCGAGATGCAGACGGTAAAGAGCAGTATATCCAAAGCTTTGGAAGGATTTTACTTAGACGAATCCAATCAGGGTATCCGCATATATGCTGTAAAAGGATGGGATTATCCGGCATTGGTAGAGACTTTCGAAGCAGGAATCAATAAGGTACGCAACTCGCATATCCCCGCCCTGTTCCATGTTCAAGAAGTAACACAACCTCAGGGACATTCTACCTCCGGCAGTCATGAACGATACAAGTCGGCAGAAAGACTGCAATGGGAAAAAGACATGGATGGCATTCTATGCATGGGCGAATGGATGATTGAATCAGGATTTGCTACACAAGAACAATTAAATGCCGTCAAAGCTCAGGCGAAGGAATACGTTAAACAGGGTAAACAAAGGGCATGGGATGCTTTTTTACAACCGGTAAAAAAATACAAATCAGACCTTCTTATAGCTCTTGCCCCTCATTCAGGACAACATACCATCAAAGACCTCATACAGGAGCTGCAATCTATTTCCGACCCGGTAGCGTCCGAAATGATGAAAATAGCACGCAAAGCAAGAATATATCTTCAAGCGTCCGGTACACACGCCAATGAACTGCATTCACTCATCCATGCCTTAGAACATTCCTATGGCAATACTTTACACACGCACCTTTATGACGAAAGCGCACAATCTCCCCTTTTAAACAAAGGGGTATCTGCTGAATATGATGAAAGCGAAAAAATAAATGGATATCAAGTCCTCAATCACTACTTCGATCAATTATTTGCCCGTCGTCCTGAAGTAGTAGCATTTGGTGAGGACGTCGGAAATATTGGAGACGTCAACCAGGGTATGGCAGGACTACAGGCCAAGTATGGTGATGCCCGAATCTTTGATACCGGTATCCGTGAATGGACGATCGCATCACAAGCCATAGGTCTTGCTATGCGCGGACTTCGACCTATTGCAGAAATTCAATACCTCGATTACATCTATTTTGCACTCTCGCCGCTATCTGATGACCTCGCAACATTGAGATACCGATCCAATGGAAAGCAAGCAGCACCGGTGATTATACGTACTCGAGGTCATAGGTTAGAAGGTATCTGGCATACAGGAAGCCCGCTTGGCATGCTCGTCAATTCATTACAAGGTATGCACGTATGTGTACCACGCAACATGACACAGGCTGCCGGAATGTACAATACACTGATGAATGGGATGGACCCTGCATTGGTCATTGAATGCCTCAACGGATACAGGCTAAAGGAAAAATGCCCGGTCAACTTAGATACATTTGCCGTGCCGCTTGGAGAGCCGGAGATTTTGCACCATGGTAAAGACGTTACATTGGTCACCTACGGCAGTTGTGTTCGGGTAGCACAAGAAGCTATAGCGATGCTGGAAGAATTAGATGTTTCTGTTGAGCTAATCGACGTGCAGACCTTATTGCCTTTTGACGTGAACAACGTTATAGGGGAATCTCTTAAAAAAACCAATAGACTTGTCTTATTGGACGAAGATATTCCGGGCGGAGCGACAGCCTTTATGCTCCAAAAAATACTGGATGTAGGGGATGGATACTTTTCATTAGATGCCAAACCAATGTGCATCACTGCTTACGCGCACAGAACTCCATTTGGATCAGATGGCGATTATTTCTCCAAACCAAATGCTGAAGACGTGGTAGAAAAAATCCTACAAATAATCAACGAGTAAAATTCCGGTATCCCTTGTCTGATTGTCTTGTTATTGTTCCCACCTTCAATGAGAAGGAAAATGTTGAAAACATCATCAGGAAAGTATTTTCCTTGGCAAAGCCGTTTCACATCCTGATTGTGGACGACGACAGTCCGGACGGTACTGCCGACATTGTCAAAAGACTACAAGCCACCTTTACAGACAACCTATTCTTGTTGGAACGAAAGGGTAAACTTGGATTAGGCACCGCCTATATCGCAGGCTTTCGCTATGGCCTGGAGCACAATTATGACTATATCTTTGAGATGGACTGTGACTTCTCACATGATCCGGACGACTTAATACGACTGCATCATGCCTGTCACAAAGGTGGATATGACATGTCTATCGGTTCCCGCTACGTCACAGGTGGAATGGTGGAGAACTGGCCATGGGATCGAATAGCGCTATCCTATGGCGCCTCTCTTTATGTACGTATCATCACCTGGATGAATATCAAGGATCCTACGGCAGGCTTCGTGTGTTACAAAAATGAGGTACTCAACACCATTGATCTGGACAAGATAAAGTTTATCGGATATGCCTTTCAGATTGAGATGAAATACGCAGTCTTGTCTTTGGGTTTCAAAATCAAAGAAATCCCAATTACCTTTAAAGATCGTGCATTGGGCACATCCAAGATCACGAAGGGCATCGTTCAGGAAGGATTTATGGGCGTATTGAAAATGGCCGGTAAAAGATTGTTTTCAACATACAGAAAATCAAGCTAAGATTCAATTAGTCATTATCGGCGATTTTAATTTTCTATGGATTCAAAACATTTTTAGATGAATCGTGTTTTTTCCATTATGTCGAAATTAGAATTTTGACCAAATCAGTAACCTAAATTGTCACTACATGTCTATCAATTTTAGATTTATCATTCCCTTCATAGTCTTTATCCTATTAGATGTGTATGCATTTCAGACATTCAGGGTAGTGACAAAGCCGTATTCTCCACAATGGAGGCAATTTTTATTTATTACTTACTGGTCATTATCTGCAATAGCTTATTTAATCGGCATTGGCATGATTACCAATCTAATCAGTGAGAAGCAACATCTAATTACCGTATATGGAAGGACATTGATCATGATACTTTTTGTCACTAAACTAATGTCTATCCCGTTTTTATTGATCGATGATATCAGAAGGTTTTTATTGGCGGTATTGAATTTTTTTATGGTGGAAAAAAATTTTGATACCGGTCGTTCCCGATTCCTTACCACTGTAGGATTGGCGATGGGAGCAGCTCCATTTGCATTATTGACATACGGAGCATTGCGCAATCCATATAGGTATCGACTCAGACGCAGCAAGGTGTATATTGAGGGCTTACCTGAAGGGCTGGAAGGATTTAAGATTGTACAAATATCGGATATCCATTCGGGCAGCTTTGTATTCAAAGAACCTCTGTTAAACGGCGTCAAGATGATCAATGAAGAAAAGGCTGATTTGGTCGTATTTACTGGCGATATCGTCAACTACAAAGCCGATGAAATGGATGGACTCTATGAATATTTCAATCAAATCAAAGCCGGTTCGGCGGGACCCGTTTATTCTATTTTGGGCAATCACGACTACGGCAACTATTTCCGCTGGAAGAGTAAAAAAGAGCAAGACGACAACTTTCAGGCGGTCAAAGATATCCATAAGAAGTTAAATTGGTCACTTCTCCTCAATGAACATAGAGTTGTGGAGCACGATGGAGCTAAGATAGGGCTTATCGGTGTAGAAAATTTCTCCGCCTTACCTCAATTTCCCAAATACGGAGACTTGAAGAAGTCTGTAGAAGGTATGCCTGCGACGGATATACGGATATTGTTATCGCACGACCCGACACACTGGGACTTTGAGGTCAACAAAGAGTTTCAGGATATTCAGCTTATGTTGGCCGGACATACACATGGCTTTCAATTTGGAGTCGAGATACCCGGATGGTTTAAGTGGAGTCCAAGCCAGATGGTATTTAAGCAATGGGCGGGTCTGTATCAAAAAGGAAAGCAATACCTATATGTCAATCGAGGTTTTGGATTTCTTGGATATGCAGGCAGAGTGGGCATTCTGCCCGAAATCACGTCTTTAACACTAACGGGGAAGGCGGAAAATGAGAATAGGTAATTAGCTGACACTTTTTTTGCCTCGATAGCGATGCGCCTGCCGCCGCTGCTCGCGAATTGCGTGAGGGATCGCAACGGTTATGACCGACGTAAGGAGGGCATTTCAGTGGAGAGCCCGCCCCGCTCCTCAAAAGCGGGGGCACGCCCTAAAAAAAAGCCAATAATCGATATTTGTCTTATTTTTTATTTATTTAATCGAAAAAGGTTGATATAGCTCGTTAGAAATCATTCTCTTTGCATTATTATTAAATCTTATGGTCATGAAATACACAGTTTTATTCTTTCTTTCTTTATGGAGTATCGGACTTTTTGCACAGTTGCCTTTTGGGGGCATGTCTGCCAAGGGTGTCGGTAAGATGTCCGGTGGAATTATCGACAGTATCAGTCGTGAGCCCGTGCAATATGTATCGATTGCGCTACACAAAGCCGGAAAGACTGATCCTATTGATGGCGTCCTAACCGATAATAAGGGAATGTTTTATTTCAAAGAGTTGAGGAATGGGAAATATGACGTATATATTTCATATTTAGGCTATCAGCGCAAAACGATTGCCAATGTGATGATATCTGATTCTCTTTCCGATCAGATGCTGGGTCGTATCTTTATCAGCCCGGAAGCTAAGTTACTCAATGAAGTCGTCATCAAAGGGGAACAAGGTATCGTCGAAAATAAAATAGATCGAATGGTGTATAATGCCTCCAAAGATATCTCCAACAAAGGTGGCAATGCTGCCGATGTATTGCGGAAAGTTCCAACATTGAGCGTTGACCTCGATGGCAATCTATCAATGCGGGGTAGCCAAAGCATACGGGTACTCATCAATGGCAAGCCCTCAGCCGTCATGGCTTCAAGTGTAGCCGATGCCCTTAAGATGATCCCTTCCGACGAAATCGATAAAGTAGAAGTCCTCACCAGCCCCGGTGCCAAATACGACGCCGAAGGCAGTGCCGGCATCGTCAACATCATCACCAAGCGCAAGACCATCAAGGGATTTAGCGGCAATGTAAGCCTTTCCGCCGGCACCAAAAGTGCATTTGGCGGCGCTAACGCCACTTTAAAAATGGAAAAAGTCTCCTTTACTGCCGGATTGGGCGGATTTGGGTGGAGATCCAAAGGGAATCTAACTTCTGAACGCATTGCGGGCGACTACCTTTTGACACAATCAGGTCGTAACGACTTGAACGGCTTGGGTGGCCGTGGCAATATAGGCATCGATTATGATATGACAGACAAAGACAACATCGCAGCCAGTGTATCTTTCGGCAAATTTGGGATGAACTTAGACAACTCCATCGTCTCCAACCAAAGCTTTGCCGGAATAACCAATCAACACTATCGTAGAGATCAGACAAGCGTTAACGACAACTTCAGTACGGATGCCAACTTAGACTATAAGCATAAGTTTAAAAAAGAGAAGCAAGAACTAACTATCTCAGGACAATATTCCAACAACTATCGTCCTTCGCACTATGAAATCAATCAATTGAATGATCTTGAAATACTGAACTTCCAAGAATTCAGCAAAAACAAAGGTACTAACCGCGAAATTACTGCTCAAGCAGACTATTCCCATCCGTTTTCCAAGAAGTTTACGCTCGACTTGGGAGCTAAGTCCATCTTCAGAAGGATAGAGAGCAATTATTTCTATGACACAACCAATATTGCCAATGGTGCCATCATAAGGGATGAAGGAAGGTCCAATTCCTTTGGATACCTCCAGAATGTTGTGGCAGGATATACAGAAGGTACATGGAATATCACGGATCACTTAGGCTTAAAGGCAGGTGTACGCTATGAAGCCACAACAATAGAAGGTGACATCTTCAAAGACTCTCACCTCTTAGACAACAAGTATGACAACCTGATGCCAAGTGGAACTCTGTCTTACAAATGGGGAAGCAACGGTCTGAAGCTGGCGTACAATCAAAGATTACAAAGACCTTCACTCTTCTATCTCAATCCTTATACCAATCAAGCTGATCCCAAAAATATTACTGTAGGTAATCCATCACTGGACGCTGAAATATCTCACAACATCGAATTAGGCTTCAATAAATTTTTTGGGCTTAGTTCCTTGAATGCTGCCATCTATCGAAGATTTACCAACAATGCCATTGAAGCAGTCAGACTCATCAAAGGCGATACCATCGTGACCACCTACTTCAACCAAGCCAACAACACAAATACCGGTATCAACCTGAGTGGCAATATCATGAAGGGTTACAAGTTTATGGTAGGTGGCAACATTGACCTTTCTTATGTCGAGGTCGAAAACAAAACCCTGGGAATCAACAACACAGGTATCAACTACGGTGTCAACGGCTTCCTCAACTGGACCATCTATGAATCTTGGGGTGTACAGGCTTATGGCGGCTTTAGAGGGCCTACTATAACATCTCAAGGCAAGTCCACCAGCTTTTACTTCTATGGTATCGGCGCTAAACGTGACCTCATGAACAAGAAAGCCACCTTATCCATTGGCTTAGACAACCCATTTACACCCTATCAAAAGATGAAAACCGAGCTCAACGTGAATGGAGCTCAATTTAATTCTGTCAATAAATTCTATGCTTTCGGTGGAAGAATAAGCTTCAATTGGATGTTTGGAAAAATGTCCTTCTCCAATAATAAGAACAATCAGGGCATCGAGAATGATGACCTCAAAAAAGGCAACGACGGCCAGGGAATGGGCGGTCAAGGTATGGGCGGAATAAAATAGTTGAATCCACATTCAGCATATACGAATGCTGAATGTGGGTTAAATCACAGTGACCGGTGGCTCCAAAGCCTGCTTTTCTCGCTACTGCAGAGTATATACC
>CAKUWM010000037.1 GCA_934699305.1 uncultured Saprospiraceae bacterium
GTTCTACAAGTATTCATAAAACCAATTCTCTCCCACTTAAATGCAACTGCTAAACCTTTTAAAAAGGGTTAGAATGGCTTATTTAAGTGTCTTTTTCAATACTTTTAAACGCCCATCGATGGGATGAGTGATGTTTAGATTCAGGATTTTTGCTACCAAAGGATAGATATTGACATTGGAGAAAGGCTTGATTACTTTGGGCATATCAAATGCCGGCCCCCACGCGATATAAGTAGCCTTCATTTCGGGAACTCGACAAGGGTCAAATCCATGCTTTCCAATCGAGGTTTTCCTACCTACATCTACCAAAAGCTTAGCACCATCCGGAACAAGGATGATGTCGCCAATACGCCGTGACTGATCTTCGCGTGTGCTGAAGTGCAATCTTTTGGGGAAGTCCTTGGCTAAGTATATTTTGTAATTATCATGTTTGGCATTGCGGAGTGATTGATAGAGTGGTTCGATGTCTTTGGTATCTTTGGCTGTTATGCGGGCGAAAGTGCCGCTATTGACGACTACGAATTTATCTTTATCTATAGCCGGCATGGGCACATAGTCTTTTTGTTCCACAGCTATCATACCATGGTCGGATAAGAAAATGTAGTTAATAGGCAGGTTGAGTGGTTGTAAAGTTTGAGTAAGTTTTTGAATGGATGAATCAATATATTGTACGGAGTATTCGGTTTGACGGCCATCCGGACCGAATCGATGTCCGGCATGATCCACTTCCGGAAAATAAAGGGTGATGAAATGAGGTCGTCGTTCTTCGGGTAGCGAAAGCCAATTTTTTATAATCTCGGCTTTGTCGGCTCCGGAAAATTTTTCATGGTAGCCATAATAATAAGTAGGTCTCATGCCGCCTGCATCGCTTTCAGAGCCTACCCAGAATAGACTGGCAGCTATCATGCCTTGTTTTTCTGCCAAAGACCAGAGTGGTTCACCTTTATACCAAGAGCCGTCAAGGATGGATGGCGTGCCGATGATGTATTTTTCATCGCGTGCCGGATCATAAAATACATTATCTACGATACCTGTATGAGCAGGATACATTCCGGTGGCGATAGTATAGTGATTGGGGAAGGTGATAGAAGGATAGGATGGATACATGCCTTTTTTTGCCCAGATGCCATTGTGGGCAAGGTCAAGCAGATAAGGAGTTTGATATTTTTCAACATAATCATAGCGAAAGCCATCAGCCGAAATAAGGATGACGTAAGGCTGCTTCATAGCCTCTGTCGAGTTAATTCTACCTTCGATGACCTTTTGCGTTGTATCGACCGGTTTCTGTGCATGAAGCTGGCAGGAAAAAAGAATGATAAATGCTAAAAATATCTTATTCATGAATCAAGGTTTTAATTAAAAAAATAGCCATATAAGCCATTCGTACCTCTTAAAGAAAATTGTTCACAATGAGCCAGAGCGAAATAATCGTCAACTATAATAACAATAAACTCATACCTTCCGGCTGCTCATAACAAACAAAGAAGGCGGGTGATTCAATAATGTATAATCCGCTTTACCAGTTGATATCTTCACTACTTTCCTGGCGGGCATTGTATTCCCTTTCCAATTCCTCCTGACGTTTTGCAAATTCATCGAAGTCGTAATCAGGCATCAAATCATTTTTGACATGATCGACTGTTTCTTTTAAAGCCGCAAAAAATCGATTGATGTCCTCTTTGTACAAAAAGATTTTATGCCTTTCCGGAGCATCCGAGTTGAATTTTTTAGTACTTTCTGTCAGCGTGATATAATAGTCATTGCCTTTGGTCTGCTTGACATCAATAAAATAAGTTCTTCGTTTTCCTGCTTTAATTTTTTGCGAGTAAACGGAATCTTGTTTTTTAAACGATCGTTGATCCACGTGTTAATATTTATTCTGTTGTTTAATAATAGCAAATATAGAATTATTTTGGATAATATCGAAAACATTCCGAAATGTCTGAATTACATCGGTATTGTCGTTGATTCATCTTTTCGATAATCAAAAAGGGCGAAGTCGTAATCCGATTTTCGCCCTTTATCATTTATTCAGTCAATAGGTCAATTATCATTTTCATCCTGATCAACGTGAGAATCTATCAATGACTTCTGGACATCAGGCGGAGTCTCACTATATTCGGCAAAGGTATTTTTAAATTTAGCTCTGCCTTGCGTCAATGAGCGCAATGTCGATGAGTAGCCATACAGTTCAGACAAAGGAATTCTGGCATTTATTTTTTGATAATGTCCTTCGCTATCCATGCCTGTAATGATTGCACGCCTTGTCTGTAGGTCGCCCATCACTTCTCCAACCATATCTTCCGGAGCAAGAACTTCTAAGTCGAAAATTGGTTCGAGAACCTTGGGGTTAGCTTTTTTAAATGCTGTTTTGAAGGCCATGGTTGATGCAATTTGAAATGCCATGTCATTGCTATCGACCGGGTGCATTTTCCCATCGTAAATAGAGACCCTTATGTCACGGCATCTGGAGCCGGTGAGTGGACCTTCTTCCATTTTCATAAGAATTCCTTTTTTAATGGCATTGGAGAATCGCGCATCAATGGTTCCGCCGACAATGCACCACAAATAGACGAGCTTGCCGCCCCAAGGCAAGGTTTCTTCTTCAGTCTGGCGCACTGAAAGCCCGGCCGGAGCAGGCATCCCATCATAATATGGCTCGATTCGCATGTGAAGCTCTGCAAATTGGCCGGCTCCACCACTTTGTTTTTTATGGCGATATATCTCATCAACACTGGAACGGATGGTCTCTCGATATGGTATTCTTGGTTGAGTAAACTCTATGTTCAAGCCATACGTATTTTCAATACGAGATTTTACAATGTCCAGGTGAAGTTGTCCCTGACCGTGGAGGATGGTCTGCTTTAGTTCAACAGACTGTTCGACGACTAAGGTTGGGTCTTCTTCGTGGATGACGGATAGTGCGCGGGCGACTTTTTCGAGCAGGTTTTTATCAGGAGGAATCATAGCAGTCCTAAACCTTGGTACCGGAAATTGAATGGGTTCAATAGATCTGGATACACCTTTCTGATTTAAGGTATTGTTGGTATGTGAGTTTTTTAACTTAACGGTCACACCGATGTCTCCGGCGATCAATTCATTAACTTCGGTACGGGTCTTGCCATTGGCAGTATAGATATGATTAAATCTTTCAGCGGTATCATTATCGGCATTGATAAGCTCATCGCCTACTTTTAGTTTGCCGCTATATACTTTAAAATAACTTACATTGCCCACATTGGCTTCTGAAATAGTTTTATAGATAAAGATTGTTGTTTCTTTACTTGGGTCACAAGGCAGACCTTGACCATTGCTCAACCTGGCAGCAGGGCGGTCGGCCGGTGAAGGTCCGATATCGTTGAGAAAGCCCATTAGACGACCACTTCCCATATTGCGGGCACTGCAGATGCAGAAGACCGGAAAAAACTGTTGATTGGCAAGTGCTATAGTGAGGCCTTTGGCTAAGTCATCTTCACTCAATGTCCCTTCTTCAAAGTAGCGTTCCATAAGACCTTCCTCGTTTTCGGCGGCTATTTCTACCAGCGCATTGTGTAGAGCCTTAGCTCTATCTATTTCAGAATCCGGAATGGCTTCTTTGATGGGTTTGCCACCACCTGCCGGAAACTTGTACATTACCATACGCAGCGCATCCACTATGGTTGAAAATTGACTACCTGTATTCAATGGATATTGCACTTCTAAAACCTTATTTCCAAATCTTTCTTTGGCTTGAGCTACCGACATTTCGTAGTCGGCTTGAGGATTGTCAAGATGATTGATGGCAAGGACAGTAGGTAGATGAAAGGCATCGACATATTCCCAAATAAGCTCAGTACCGACTTCTACGCCATACTTAGCATTGATAAGTAAAACAGCTGTATCGGCTACCTTCATGGATGATATGCTTTCTCCAACGAGGTCATCGGATCCCGGCGTATCTATGATATTTATCTTACTGTCTTTCCAGGTAACATTCATTAATGATGAATAAACCGAACCATGTCTTTCTTTTTCAATATCAGTATAGTCAGAAACGGTAGTGTTATCATCCACTGAACCTATTCTGGTGATAGCGTTAGCTTCGTAAAGCATATTTTCAACTAATGTGGTCTTCCCACTACTCGAGTGGCCAAGCAGGACGATGTTTCTGATGTTTTTAGGATTACTTACCATAGATATACAGTTGTTATGTTCACAAATAAATTATTCAACTTAAAAGGAAGATGAATGGGATAAATAGACCATACAAATTCATTTTTAGCTAAAAGTAATCAAATGTTTTTTAACTCTGAAATAAATTTGATAAAAAAAGAATGAATATTTTGTAATCCAATGAACAAAGGTTGTTAGTTAGCGTATTTTATCATCAAAACAAAGTGTCAAAAATCCGAATAACTATCTTCAAAGCATTGAGCATAGTGGGTTAATACGTGTCTTGAGGTATATATTCAAATTGTTTCCATGCTTCTTTCTGGTCGGGCAATACTTCTCCTACGCCGAAATATTTACTTTCCGGGTGGCTGAAGTACCAACCGGAAACAGCTGCTGTGGGAACCATTGCATAAGATTCGGTAAGGATGATTCCCGTTTGTTCTGTGACATTCATTAGGTCAAATAATTTTCTTTTTTCTGAATGTTCAGGGCATGCCGGATAGCCGGGTGCCGGGCGTATGCCTTGGTATTCTTCGCGGATAAGTTCCTCATTAGTCAGGTCTTCGTAGGGTGCAAAGCCCCAATATTTTGTCCTGACGCTATGGTGCAGGCATTCGGCAAAGGCTTCAGCAAATCTATCTGCTATTGCCTTTAGAAGGATTGCATTGTAAACATCTTGCTGAGCATCAAATTCCATCAATTTTTCATCGATATTCATGCCGCCCGTTACAGCAAATCCGCCGATATAATCCTTTTGCCCTGAGTCTTTGGGGGCGATAAAATCAGAGAGTGATATATTGGGTCTTCCGGCAGCTTTATGTTGTTGTTGTCTTCGGCAGATGAGTGTTGTAAGGACATGGGTCCGTGATTCATCAGAATATATTTCTATTAAATCGTCCTCAACGGTGTTAGCTGGCCATAGACCGATGATACCATTGGCTTGCAACCATTTTTCACTAATTATTTGGTCTATCATCTTCTGGGCATCGTTATACACATCTGTCGCTGCCTTGCCGATGATTTCATCTTCTAATATAGCCGGGAATTTGCCGGTGAGCTGCCATGCAGAAAAGAATGGAGTCCAGTCGATAAATTTCCTGATTTCATCCAGCGGAAAATCATTTAAAACGGTGATGCCGGGAGATTGCGGTGCAGGAGGTGTGTATGATGTCCAATCCAATGTGAGTTTATTCTTTCGGGCGTCGGCGTAAGAGAGCATTCTTTTTTCGCTCCTTAGACTACTCCTTTGAATCCTTACTTTTTCATATTCGGAGGCTATTTCCTCGATAAGTTTTTCTTTGGATTGAGTGTCTGGAGACAACAAGGTAGAAGCTATGGCTACACTTCGGCTTGCATCTAAGACGTGGATGACGGGGCCGTCATAATTTTCATCTATTTTGACAGCAGTATGTGTTTTGGAAGTTGTGGCTCCACCTATGAGTAAAGGGATTTTGAAGCCGCGACGCTTCATCTCTTGGGCTACATGGATCATTTCATCGAGAGAAGGCGTAATAAGACCACTTACACCGATAATGTCCACATTGTGATTGATAGCTTCATTGAGGATGCGATCAGCCGGAACCATTACTCCGAGGTCAATGATATCAAAGTTGTTACATCCTAAGACGACACCGACGATGTTTTTGCCGATGTCATGGACATCACCTTTGACGGTGGCCAGTAGAACTTTTCCTTTGGAAGAGCCGCCGGCAGAGGATTTGGAGGCTTCGATGTATGGAGTCAGGTAGTTGACGGATTGCTTCATCACACGAGCACTCTTAACCACCTGAGGTAGAAACATTTTACCGGAACCGAATAAATCGCCTACGATATTCATGCCGTCCATCAAAGGGCCCTCGATGACTTCAAGCGGTGCAGAAGCTATCTGGCGGGCTTCTTCCGTGTCTTCGATAATGTATTCAGTTATTCCTTTTACTAAGCTATGTGCTAAACGCTGGTGTACCGGCTTTTTACGCCATTCAAGGTCTTTTTCGATGGTTTTACCGGTACCTTTTATTTTTTCTGCATAAATAGTGAGTGCTTCGGTAGCGCCTTCATTGCGATTAAATATGACGTCTTCGACCAGAACTAACAAATCTTTTGGCAGTTCTTCATACACCTCCATCATACCTGCATTGACGATACCCATATCCATTCCGGCTTTGATGGCGTGGTACAAAAATGAAGAGTGAATGGCTTCACGGACACGGTCATTGCCTCTGAAGGAAAAGGAGATATTGCTGACGCCACCGCTTATTTTCACTCCCGGACAGGTCTCTTTAATCTGACGACAGGCCTCAATAAAGTTTATTGCATAATTGTTGTGTTCTTCTATTCCGGTGGCTATGGCGAAGATATTGGGGTCAAATATGATGTCTTCCGGACGGAATCCGGCTTCATCGATGAGGATTTTATAGGCTCGCTGGCAGATGGATACTTTTCTCTCAATCGTATCTGCCTGACCATCTTCATCAAAAGCCATCACGACGGCAGCAGCACCGTAGCGCTTGACTAATTTCGCCTGATGGACAAAGCTCTCCACGCCTTCTTTAAGGGAAATAGAGTTGACCACACATCGCCCTTGAACACATTTTAGTCCGGCTTCGATGATGTTCCATTTGGAGGAGTCAATCATGATAGGTAGCTTGGCTATGTCGGGTTCAGACATTACTAAGTTGAGGAATTCTATCATGGCGACTTTGCCATCTAATAGGCCTTCATCCATGTTGACGTCCAGGACCTGAGCACCACCGTTGACCTGTTGCAGCGCGACTTCGAGTGCAGTCTGGTAATCTTTACTTTTGATGAGACGTTCAAATTTTTTAGATCCGGTCACATTGGTTCGTTCGCCTACGTTGACAAAGGTGATCTCCGGCCTGAATATCAATGGCTCTAACCCGCTGAGCTTAGTCATAGCCTTTTGAGACTTGATGGTGCGGGGTTTGACAGACTTCATTTTTTCGACCATTTCCCGGATGTGATCGGGCGTTGTACCGCAACAGCCTCCGACGATATTTACCATGCCATTGAGAGCGAAGTCTTCAATGAGGTGTCCCATTTCGTGGGCATCTTGGTCATATTCTCCCATTTCATTGGGGAGACCGGCATTGGGATATGCGGATATAAAGCAATCCGCGATATTGGATAATTCCTGGATATGAGGCCGCATTTCTTTAGCTCCCAAGGCACAGTTGAGACCGATGGACAACAGGGGCATGTGGCTGACAGAAATGTAGAAAGCTTCAACCGTCTGTCCAGACAATGTTCTGCCACTTTGATCGGTGATGGTACCTGAAATCATTATGGGTAAGGCAACGCCTGATTCTTCAAATATTTCATCGATGGCAAAGAGTGCGGCTTTGCAATTAAGGGTATCCGTTATCGTTTCAATGAGGAGAATGTCCACGCCGCCTTCAATGAGTCCACGAGCCTGCTCTTTGTATGCCGCAGCAAGGGTATCGAAAGTGGCAGACCTGAATCCCGGATTATTGACATCAGGAGACATGGATGCCAGTTTGGTTGTTGGTCCTATTGCTCCTGCAACAAAACGAGGCTGTTCAGGATTGAGGGCGGTGATGGTGTCCGCAGCTTTGCGGGCTATACGGGCTGATTCAAGGTTCATTTCGTAACACAGATCTTCCATATCATAGTCTGCCTGAGATATAGAATTGGCAGAAAAAGTGTTGGTCTCTATGATGTCGGCACCTGCTTTTAAATAGTCGAGGTGGATGGATTCGATGATGTCGGACCTGATTAGACTCAATACCTCATTGTTCCCTTTAATATCTTTGTGAAAGTCGCTAAAACGTTCGCCGCGAAAATCCTTCTCCGTTAGTTTATGACGTTGGATCATAGTACCCATAGCGCCGTCAATCACCATGATGCGTTGATTAAGGATAGACTTGAGTTGTAAATATTGTGGCGTAAAATTCAAAATGTAATAAATTTAATCGGTGCAAAGGTAAGATTTAAGTAGGTAAATCTTTCAGATTCAAGATACTTGGAATTAAAATCAAAAGTTAATTCAAAATAGAAGATTTTTTTGGAATATTATTTTGAAAAAATGAGAATTGGATATAAAAACGAAATTATTAATCGGGTAGAAGGGAAGGGGAAATTATTTTTGAAATTCGACTAACAATGAAAAAATGAATTGAATAAAACATAAATTTTAATTTTAAATATATGATAAAATAATTATATGTATTTTTAAACATAGATTATCAATGTATTAGTAAATGTGAATTATAATATTAAATAAATATAATATACATAAAATATCAATATAATAACTTTGGATAGGGGTAATTTGTTGAGTTATCCACATATTAAATTAAATTTTCCACAATGGAAACCAAGTTATCCACACATTTGTTTTTATTACTATATGTGTAATTTTTAAATGCGGTTGAATTTCCTTAATCTTGCATTTCTTACGCAATAAAAATAATTATATGCCGAATCCAAAATCAAGCAATCCTGGTTTGAAGACCAATTTACGTACTTTAAAGAGGTCTAATGATAGTGATTTAGGCATTGCCGGGAAGATTATACCTCAAGCAGTTCCGGTAGAGGAGGTTGTTTTAGGAGCGATTATGATAGACATGAATTCGATGTCAGCCGTATTGGATATGCTCAAGCCTGAAGTGTTTTATAGTCAGGCACATGCTAAGATTTTTGCCGCTATGATGCGGATTTTTAACAGAACAGAGCCTATCGACTTATTAACAGTCCACGAAGATTTAAAAAAGGCAGGCGAACTGGAAGAAGTTGGAGGTCCTGCATACCTTGCCGAATTGACTTCAAAGGTCGGGAATTCGGCCAACGTCGAACATCATGCACGTATCATTGTCCAGAAGTATATTCAACGTGAATTGATACATGTGTCTAATCTGGTCATCAAAGACAGTTATGAAGACGTAAAAGATGTATTTGATATCCTTGATGAAGCAGAGCAAAACTTATATCGAATTACGGATAACAACCTGAATAGTGGACCCCAGTCGCTGTCCGCACTGGCGAGTCAGGTCCGGATCAGGATGGAGGAAATGGCCCAAAAGCCGGATGGACTCACCGGCGTTCCTACAGGTTATAGGGAATTGGATCGGTTGACTTCGGGATGGCAAGATTCTGATTTGATCATTCTTGCTGCCCGTCCGAGTGTGGGTAAGACGGCTTTAGCCCTGTCTATGGCTATCAATGCTGCCAAGCACGATTGCCCGGTCGCTATTTTTTCATTGGAAATGTCCAATCTGCAGATGGCTCAACGTATTATTTCAATGGAAGCAGAGATTTCCAGTGAAAACTTGCGCAATGGTAAGCTCAATGATGATGATCTGAAGAGATTTCATAAAGTCCTTATGCAAGATTCTGATATGAAGATCTTTATAGACGACACTCCCTCAATCAATATTTTTGAATTGCGCGCTAAATGCCGCCGTTTGAAGATGCAACACCATATCAAACTCATTATAATTGACTACCTTCAATTAATCTCGGCTGGAAGCGATACCGGTGGTGGGGGCAACCGAACACAGGAAGTGTCGGTTATATCACGAGCCTTGAAGGGACTGGCCAAGGAGTTGAATGTTCCTGTTGTTGCCTTGTCTCAGTTGAGTAGGGCGGTGGAAGCCAGAGCTGATAAAAGACCGATGCTCGCCGACCTTAGAGAATCCGGGTCTATTGAGCAGGATGCAGATATCGTAGGATTTATATACCGACCGGATTATCACAACTTAGATAATAATGGAGGTCAAAATAACGCAGATTTTGAAGCTGAACTTCTCATACAAAAACATAGGAACGGAGCATTAGGCAATATTAAAATGAAATTTGTCAAAAGTTTTGCCAAGTATGTTGACACGATGGAAGCCAATTTCTTTAGTAACTTTGGATCGGAAAATATGAATACCGATGGTTCAAATAACACAAGTCAAGGCGTGATTGTTAAAAAAAGCCGTGCCAACGATGATAATTTCACGGATGTTCCTTTTTAAAAAGGTAAACTTCTGTCTTTATAATGAACGAGAACCTTCAATTTGTAAGCTATACAAGTCATACATTACCTTTCCGCATTTGTCTAATGAGGAATTTGGAATAATTTAAGTTCAAGCTATTTGATTTTTTTTAGAATTATCAATTTTAAAAAGAATATAAAATAATACAGCCGTGATAACCGCAATAACCATAGCTCCATCCCACAATACAGCAAAGCCATACGTTTTTATTGTCCACATACCTACCAGTGGTGAAATAATAAGTGAAACACTGTAGGCAAAGGAGTAAAAAGCAAGATATCGACCTAAGCCCCCTTGTGGTGCCCTATTGGCAACATAGGTTTGGATAAATGGCATCGTCATAATTTCTCCGATACTGATGACAACCATCGATAGTATCAACCACGCCGGGTGGACAAGCCAGTTGAGCATATAAAATGAAAGACCGGTCACCACGATTCCTGCTATTATTAATTTTTGATGATCAATCCGATTGCCAATCAAATACACAAAGGTCATCTCTGTAAAAAAAACGAAAAAGCCATTGATTGCAAGCAAGGTGCCTATGTGTGCTTCATTTATTTTATAAACATCCGCGAAATATACGGGTAGCGTAAACAATAATTGAAAGAATAAGGTACCAAACAATATCGTACACCCTGTGAAGCATAGGAATAAAGGGTCTTTGAGAGGATTGGATTGTTTGAGATTTTGAGTTGCATGGTGTTCTTGATATTTTTTTTCTTTATCAAAAAAATGACGTTTAAATATAAAGATAAAAAACAAAGCCGAAATAATACACGACATTCCGTCACCCCAAAATAACCAGGTGTAGGATATGGTTGCACAGATCCCCCCTATAGCAGGTCCCACCGTATAACCCATATTCATCGCCATTCTGTTGAGTGAAAAGGATTTTGTACGGTTGTGATTATCTGTAAATGATGTCACAGAACTGTTGTTAGCCGGTCGGAAGGCATCCGAAATCAGACTCTGGAAAAATACCAATAGTAATAGTTGATGATACACTGTAACCAATGACAACAACAGCCATCCTATACCACTTAATATCTGGCTGATAAATTGGATTTTGAAACTTCCATATTTATCAGCAAGCCAGCCACCCGCTAATACCCCCACCATAGACCCCATTCCATAGGATGACAAAATCCATCCTGCCTGAATCTCCGTAAAATGAAGATGATGTGTTAAGTATATGCTCATAAAAGGAAAGACCATAGCCCCGGATCGGTTGATCAGCATTATTAAGGAAAGCCACCATACTTCCGATCGAATGCCTGAATATGCATTGATGTATAATTGCTTTATCTTTTTGTGTATGGTCATACAATGAATCCTCTAAATTGATGGCGGTAGGTTTAAGTTAGGTCTATTCTTTCTATCCGGATATTTGTGTCCTTCACTCCTATGTGTAATCTCTTGTGGTCTTTGAAATTCAATACTTGACCATGAGAACGTATCTTTGTAAGTATGTCTAAATCAAGTTCTTCGATTATTCCTCCTTCTTCCTGAGGGTGTCCACTGGTGATGATTCCTCCTGTTGGGAAGCCTATGTCCGGAGTGCTGTAATATGCAGCATAACCAAAGCATGGATTGACCAACGACCATTCTGCATTCCCAATGACTTGAGACACCACTGTATAACATTGGTATTCCATGGCTCTCGCACGGGCACCTATGTGTACACGACTTGCACCCTGTATGGTTTTGGTACAGCTTGGTACCATAATGATTTGAGCACCCGCTTCGGTGAGATGGTACGTCCCAACCGGAAATTCAATGTCATAACAGTTTTGTATCCCGAATAGACAATATCCCGTGTCAAATAGCGCCAACTCTTTTTCTCCTTCTTTAAAATTCCAATCTTCCTCTTCAAATCTGGTAAGCCACCACTTGTCTTGATATGCGGATTTGCCGGATGGGGAAAAAACATAAACTCGATTGACATAATGATTATCTTGTAAAACGGGGAAACTTGGAGCTATAATTGTGGCATCATATTTTGAAGCCATTAAGCCAAAATGAGATTGAAACATGGGCAACAACTCCTGCATTTCTTTCAATTGCTTTGAAATACTTTTCTGTATTGATGGCTCAAATAAACTTACCAAATCCATAGACCCATATTCCGGGAAAAGAATAATTTGTACGTTGTGAGAAGTAGATGACTCAACCCATTTTTCAATGTTGGATTTCCACTCTACCACTGAATTAAACGGACGAAGTGCATATTGTATAGAATTGATTTTTACCTTTTTTCTCATTTGGAAATGTATGAGTTTGAGGTTTCAAAAATAAGTTTTTTGGACATTTACGGATGAATTAATTTAAACCCGGATTTATCAGTAAAGGTTTTGAAAAACTGTATAGTGCTGACTATGAGTCGTACATCGATTCAGCATGTGTCAAATGCGGAATGTGGGTTTATCCATTTCAACATTTTTATAACATTAAAATTTCATTTTTAACGTGTTATAGAGCAATGAAATAAAGTTTATTAATTTGATATTAAAATAATAACTAAATTTACATCCAAGAGCCTGCACCCTTTTATTACGAATATATTCGCACAATGAAGATATTGACTTTCATAGGCTTGTTTTTATTTCCATGGATTACGGTTGCTCAATGTGGGTATTCGGGAAAACTCTTTGTTCCTGACGCTTCCGTAACACAATATTTTATTCAAGTGAATGGAGCTGCATTCAATGATTTGAGTGTTGGTGGACAGGGAGTATGCAGAGTAAATCTTACTTTCAAACATCCACACGTCGGTGATTTGGGTATTAAGTTGAAAAGCCCATCAGGTCAATCCATTTCCTTGATTGGCGCAGTGGGAAACAGTGCGAATACCTCCGGAAGCACCTGGGATGTTCACTTTGTTAGGCAAAGCACAATACCTCAACCGGATATTGGCATTTTACCACAATGGTCCAATACCTCCAACTGGACTATTAATAATTCTTATACAGGTACATACCATCCGATGATCGGTAATCAATTAGAACAGATGAATATTGGACCGGTCAATGGATTGTGGATTATTGAGATTACGGACGGCTCTCAATTAGATATAGGCGAACTGATCGCCTTTTCTATAGAATTTTGTCAACCGCAAGGGATTACATGCTCCTCCTGTATTCCGGAAGCCGGAAGTTTTTCTATTTCGGAAATAAAAGGGTGTGAAGGAAGTCCATCCTTAAAACCCAACTTCAATATCCAATACCTCAATGGCGGCAATGGAGCAGGATTTAAATACAAATTTATTGTGAGCAGACAGGATGATAAAATTATTGCTATCCTCGATTCACTCGATTTCAGAGCCTTCCCGTCAGGCACATACCAAGCATGCGGTATCGTTCTGAGCAGCGGAAGTGAGCCGCTGCTGCCGGCAATAGATACATCCGAAATTATGAGTACATGGCGAAGCAGATACTACGATGGATTGCCTGAGTTTTGCGGTGATATTTCCTTAGGATGTATAGTTGTGAAAATAAGACCAATCAGTGTGAATCCGGAGAAAATTGTATATATATGTAAAAATAATCCAATATATATTGAAGGTGATACAATCACTTCTCCCGGCTTATATTCCTATTCTTATAACAATCGATTTGGTTGTGATTCAATTGTGAAATACCGTGTCCAACCGGTTCTGTTTAATCAAACACTTGTTGTTTCCGATAAATTAACATGTAATCGAAAAGAAACAATTGTCAGATTGGAAGGATCATATCCGCCTCAGACAAATATGGTTTGGTTTAATGAATGGGGTGTAATTCGTTCCGGTATTGATTTGGATACGTTGATAGTGACAAGCCCCGGGGTAATTTATCTTGCATTGGAACGGAGTGGATGTAGGGATACATTGAGTATTGAAGTCGAGGTAGATAATACTTTGCCGATTGTCAATATATCATCAGGACACCTAAACTGTGATCAGCCCTCTATTGTGATAAATACTACTGTGAGTCCTTCTAATGTAACATTCAGCTGGACCGGCCCCGGTGGATATACTTCAAATAGCCCTGACCCAATCGTAACTATTCCCGGAATCTATCATGTTGTCGTAATCAAGGATGATGGTTGTGAAATTTCAAAGGATGTGTTGGTAACCGGTGATTTTAAAATGCCTGATTTTAGTTTTCAGGCACAAAATAAAAATTGTTCAGCGGACACGATTACTATTGGTATGAGCACTACAGATCAATTGAGAAGTATGGAATGGTTGCTTCCTGATAGTGAATTAAAATATACAAATTCCATAATTACCGACCAAAACGGATGGTTCTTTTTGACTGTCACGGGGAACAACGGTTGTGTGAAAAAGGATAGTATTCTAATAAAGTTCAAGACTCAAAATCCGGATATTCAGGTGATGGATGCTCATATCAATTGCCTCATACCAGTCATACAACTTCCGGCAACCTCACAACAGCAAAATTTTGCCATTACTTGGTCAGGGCCGGGCGGCTTTACCTCCAATATTCTAAGCCCGACTATCGATACAGCCGGGATTTATACCGCCATTGCGACAAGTGGTAACAACTGTATCAGCCGTGTGCAGATAAAAGTGACCGGGGATTTTAAAACTCCTAAATTGACCATTTCCCCCAATCAGTTTAAATGCAAGACTGACAGCCTTAGGATAAATACCGTTTCCATTCCAAATAATGTTCTATTTATATGGGAAGGTCCCAATAATTATTCGTCTCAATATTCCGATCCTTATGTGTATGAATCCGGATGGTATTATGCTACAGTTACTTCACCCAATGGTTGTTTCAAGGTGGATAGTGTATTCATTGACCAAAGTGTATTTAATCCGGATATAACAGTAGAAGATGGTGAAATTACCTGTCAAATAGATAGTGCTCAACTGATTGTCAACACCATTAATCCTGCCAATCCCGTGATTCAGTGGACCGGACCCAATAATTATTTTTCAGGCCAAAAAGCCCCTTGGGTCAAGAGGGCTGGTCAGTATTGGGTGAAAGTAATAAATAAAGCCAATGGATGTTTTACTAAGAAATCTGTGATAATTGTTGATAATACAGGTATCCCCAAAGTTACTTTATTTCAGGATAGCATCAATTGCTCCCGAACAGATGCGACCATCGGCTTTGTCAACAACTCAACATTGAAGGAGTATTACTGGATTACACCCATTCAGGATACAGTGTTTCAAAAGACCACAATCACAACAGCTATCGAAGATACATTCGACCTGCGGATAAAAAATATATATGGTTGTGTCCTGGACACTTTTATCCTTGTTTCACCGGATCATTCAATACCTAAAATTACGGTTCCGGACTTTGTTCTTTCTTGTGAAAACCCAATAGTCCGACTGTC
>CAKUWM010000038.1 GCA_934699305.1 uncultured Saprospiraceae bacterium
AGTAAATTATTTGAATTTTACCATTATTTGTCGAATATAAATTGGACTTGAGTTTGTGTGAATATATACCCAGTTGCTATTTTATACAAATCGTTTCAATGATTTCATTAAACCATTGATTACGAGTTGTACATCGATGCTGTATTGGTCTAAGGCTGAATTTGGGTAAAATGGAAGTAAATAATGTATTCGAAAAGGTTAGAATATATTAACCCACATTCAACATTGGTATAATGCTGAATGTGGGATTAAGAGAACACCTTTACTATATCATAAGTTACCGGAAACACGTCCTAATGATAGGTGCCCAATGACTTAGCAAGGGTTTATTGTACAAAACCTTATTGGTTAGGAGTGTTATAAAGGTTCAATTGATTGAGCGCCATCATGTTTTTGATGGATTTTTCCATTCCTTCAACGCTGCCGTCTATAAAGATGACATTGCCTTTGCCATTTTCAGCAATTTGTTTGATGGATTCGGTCCACATAGTAAATAGGATGACGGATGTGTCCAGATTGCCTTCTTTCATCTCTAACGAGGCCTGTGTCATACCTCTTGCTACTTCTTCCCGGAAGGAAGCCACCGCTTGTCCACGCATCCTTGAAGCTTCACGTTCTGCTTCAGCAGCGATTTTTATGGCATTACCTTCGGCTTCGGCTGCCTTAGTTTTAGTAATGAGTAAGGCTTGACCTTCATTCTCGGCGGCTGCTTTGAGGTTGTTTGATGCGACAACTTTAGCCATGGAGCGCATTACTTCTTCGTCAAAAGAGATATCATTAATCTGTAAGTCAATCAGGTGATATCCCCATTCTTCCAACATGGAATCAACGTTGTGCTTGACTACTTCGACGATTTCTCTTCTAAGGGAGAGGACTTCACTCTGCTTTTTGGTTGCGACATAAGCTCTGATATTGCCTTCTACGACACGAGAAAGTGTCTGCATAAAGCTTCTGTCATCAATAAACTTGAATGCAACTGCCTTGATAGTTTCTTCACTGTTATTAAAAACCGAATATAAGAGCATCGACGTAAAGTGCACATTAGCTTGGTCAGCTGTAGTAGCATGAAATTCCAGTTCGACAGAGCGGTTTTGGATGGATATTATCTTATATACTTGTTCTAAAAAAGGTATTTTAAAGTTTAATCCGGGAGTTAAAATGCGTTGGTATTTTCCAAACATAGTGATGACGGCTACCGTACCTTGACGTACCGAAACAAGTCCTGAAAAAACAAATAATGCAGCCAGGACAAATAAAATAATCATTGTAATAGACATAGTTCAAATGTTTTGTTTATCAATCAACTGTTTTCAAGTCAGATAAAGTTCAAATTTAGGTTTTATTTCGATGAGCGTTATATTTTTAAGGACGAATGGACAGAGTCATTGCTATGAATGCATCTTTTTTAAAGTCGCCGGCTAAAGCATGGTGTGCATAGTTTTGTAGTAGGGTGGAGGCATCCGGATGTGATATGATTTTCTGAATATCATTACGGGAAATAAATTCGGCAATATCACCCTCGGTAGGCAATTCTTCTATGCTGGCAAGTGAGGCAAGGTCATTGGCGGATAAAATATGGCTTTGTTTGAAGGCATCCGGTAGTCTGTCAAAGCCGATGGGAGACGCATTATAAGGTTGAATAATGGTGTGAATAGCATCCCCTGACGCACGCGAATAAAAGGCTCTACCCATTCTACCCATAAGATCGATTTTTGTTGGGTCAATGCGTTGATTCTCGTCCAAAATAGAAGGATCAACATGTACCCTGACGACTTCGCAGATGACTAAATTGCCCGCGCCTCCCTGGTCACCAAGTGGCAATATTTCTTTTACCTTACATTCTAAGTGTGCCAAACATTCCTTCACTCTAGGCGGGCGAACTATGTCTGACGGGATTGGTGTTAAGCCGGATTTGGTAAATTCATCAACATCTTTTGGATAATCGACACTACATAAAGTGACCTGCCGAATAACCTTGTGCGAGACGGCATTGATGACACATTCGCCTGATGATATGACATTGGCAAGCGTATCTTTGGTTGTGTTATTGCCGACTCGACGGTTAGCACTAAAGATGACGATAGGGGGATTGCTACTAAAGCAGTTAAAAAAGCTAAATGGAGCCAGGTTGTATATACCTTCTTCATCAACAGTTGAGACAAATGCTATTGGTCTTGGCGCCACAATGCCGAGCAATAACTGGTGGAGATCTTTTGTTTCAATTTCATTTGGATTAAAATACATCATTATTTTTTTGATTGTTCAAAATAACCGGTTTCTATCTGTACAAGAGTATTTTGAAGTAATGGAAGGGTAGCGGGTCTCATCTTGGCAATACGTAAGTTGACGCCTTTTGAATGAGGAAATGCTTCGTTAATAAGTTGAATGATTTGTTGGGCGCTGGTTTCAATCAAATCGCCACCTTTAGCGAAAACTTCTTTTGAGATACTTACTAACCTACTATAATCAATGGTTTGGTCAATGTTGCTTATAATAACGTTGTCCTCTATGTCGAGGGCGACCTGAATATCGATGAGGAAAGTATTGCCTAATATTTTTTCTTCCGGGTAAAGGCCGATAGGCGCATGGATGGTCAATTGTTCAAAACCAACAATTATCGTCATGTCTGAAAATTTGCGGAAAATTATCACTTTAATTGTATTAAATCTATTTTCATTATAAAATAAATTATCATTGCAGAGAAAAAGAAGAGATCTTGAAGGTTATACTCAAAAAAGTATTTAGTAACATAATTGCGGGCGTGCGAATAGTGCTGTGTATGCTTAGCTTAGTGATATGTGTGCCATTGTTGCACGTCGAAAGCATGGTGTTGGGATATACGGCAGAACGAGGATTTAAGTATCGTCGGATGTTTACCTTGTTTTATATAAGGATTTTGAATATAAGGATTAAGAAAGAAGGTTTTTCAGGAGGAAGAAATACGTTGTATGTGTGTAATCATAGGATGATGATCGACCCCATCGTGGTACTGCAATATTGCAATGGATATATAGTCAGTAAAGCAGAAGTGGCTAATTACCCTATTCTCGGGAGTGGAGCAAAACATACAGGAGTGATATTTGTACAGCGGGATCAGCGTGATTCGCGTGCTGCAATCAAAGAGGAAATAGGCAGGTTGCTGAAAGCAGGTGAAAGTGTCGTAATATTTCCTGAAGGAACAGTGAATACACAAGCCTTAACGGCAGCGTTTTCTAAAGGTTCATTTGATGAAGCTGCTAAGTATGGTTGTGATGTTGTGCCAATAGCATTAGATTATAAAGATACCGGCGTGTATTGGAGTGCTAATATTTCCTTAATAAGACATTTTTTGGAAGTCTTTAAGCGATGGAGGCTTGTGACCCTCATTTGTTTTGGTTCACCCATAAAAAGTAATGATGGTGTGGAATTAATGAATAAGAGTAGGGAATTTATTGACCAAAAGCTTCATGAGATGCATCTTGAATGGGGCGCAGGAGTTCAGAAAAACTATTCAGGAAGTTCTGAGATGTCCATATCCTCCAAATAGTCATCGGGCACTGACTTTTTTGTATTTAGACCCAATTTTTTAAGTTTTTCGACCTGCGAAATTAGATTGCCTTTGCCTTTTTTCAATTTTCCGAAGGCGGCTTCATAAGTGTTGGTCGTCTTGAGAAGCTGGTCGCCGATGGATTCCATATCGGATAAGAAGCCTACGAATTTGTCATATAGGGCACTCCCTTGAGCCGCTATCGCTAAAGAATTTCTGCTTTGAAGCTCTCTTTTCCATATATCGGAAATCATTTTTAAGGCAGCTATGAGGTTGGTTGGGCTTATCAACACGATTCTTTTCTTATAAGCGTAACTCCATAGTTCCTGATCGCTGTGCATAACGGCAATAAATGCGGGTTCGATGGGAATAAACATCATCACAAAGTCGGGAGTATTATGTAAGGATTCGTAATTCTTGCTACTTAGGTTGTCGATGTGCGATTTGACAGACTGATAATGTGCATTGAGATGAACGTGACGTATATCATCATCATTTTCATTAACATATTTTTCATAAGCTACAAGGGAAACCTTAGAATCAATGATTATCTGCCGGTTATCCGGATATTTGACGATGACATCGGGTTGCTTACGTGCGCCTACTTCATCCGTAAAGGCTTGTTGAACAAAATATTCTCTGTTTTTTTCCAATCCTGAATGTTGTAGAATGCTTTCCAGAATCATTTCCCCCCAATTACCTTGAGTTTTGGCTTGCCCTTTCAAGGCATTGGTAAGGTTGTTGGCATCTTTAGATATTTGATTATTAAGTTGGACGAGTTCTTTAATTTTGGATTCGAGTGTAAATCGTTCTTTGGATTCACGGTCGTATGTATCTTCGACCTTTTTCTTAAATTCCGAGATATTTTCTTTGAGTGGATTAAGGATTTGTTCCATTTTTTCTTGGTTGGTAAGGGTGAATTTGTGCGTTTTTTCTTCCAAAATTTTATTAGCTAATGCCTCAAACTCTAATAATGACTGCTTTCGGGCGACTTCGATTTCATCTTTTTGAGTTAATAATTTTTCATGGAGTGTATCAATTTTATTTTGGAGGGAATTGATTTCAATCAATTGTCGGTTGATGGTGTTGTTTTGATCCTGATTTTCGTCTTTTAAATTAAAATTTAGTTTGGTTTCATTTTGTAAATCGAGAACGATTGTATCGTATTTGGTTGATATTTGGGCCAATTGAATCGTAAGATTTTGAGCTTCCCCTTCTAATGCCTGGCATTGATTGTGTATTGTGGACAACTGATTTTGAAGGTCTTTTTCTTTGGATGCAGCGTAGGACATGACGTTTTTAAAATAAAGTGCTGTTAGAACAATCCCAAGGATAAAGGATATGATTGGAATAATGAAATGGTACGTTGATTGCATTGTTATTGGTAAAATATTTCAAATATTTAACAAAAATAGTTAGTACTTCGCGTAAAATAAATATAATTTTCTATATATATGATTGTTTGAGTCAATTTAATATAAGAAAGAATTGGCATTACAAGATTGGTTTATTACTATGAGAGATTGAGATTTATAACAGAATGACATCATTTATAGAAAATTACAAAGAGTATGTACAATGTATTTGTATTTTTCCCCATTTTTGATAATCTAAAAGGCAAGAAGCAGATGAAGTTTTCCAAAGGCGTTTTATTGGTAGTCAGTATAGTTTGTTTGATAGCAACGTCTTGGTATATGATTACGCATCCATTGTGGTCTTATGTTCCACTATTCAATTACTTGGGAATATGGGGTTTGATGTTGTGGCTATTTAGGAAGCCATTAATGGGGGATGAAGTGGGAAGAAAGCGGTTGAAATGGGCTTTGATTGCAGGATTGATATTTTCAGCCAGTTTTCCGCCAAGCCCTTTGTTTGTCGGGCTTCTTGTAGGATTTGTTCCAATGATGTTGTTGGAGAGGGATATCGCTCTATCCTATAACAAAGCGTCACCGGGTCGGCTTTTCGGATATTTGTTTTTTGGATTCTGGCTTTGGAATATTTTATCAACATTTTGGGTTGCCAATACTGCTTTTTTTGCCGGAATGATTGCAAATATTGTCAATTCGATTTTGATGACCCTGCCCTGGTTGTTTTTTCACATACTTACGTCAAAGAAAAAGTGGAAGGGCAGGTATATTATTTTAGCTGCCGGATGGATTTTATTTGAATATGTACATTCTAATTGGGATATCAGTTGGCCATGGCTGACCCTTGGAAATGGGATGGCTACGTGTTACCCATTGATACAGTGGTATGAATTTACAGGATATTTTGGAGGATCCGTATGGATATGGTCGATTAATATATGTTTGGGTCTGGCTATGATTAATATGGCACAAAATAAAAAGTATCTCTATATTGGATTGTTGATATTTGCACTTCCGGTCATGTTGTCATTGGGGTTGTATTGGACTTACAAGGAGAAAGGGGAAATGATCAAAGTAACTGCTGTGCAGCCAAATTTTGAGCCTCATTATCAGAAGTTTAGCGTTCCTGAGCCACAGCAGGCAGTTAAAATATATGAAATGACTTCGAGTCATGTCGATTCCACGACTAAGTTGATAGTCATGCCTGAAACGGTCTTAGACCCAATAAATATGGACGACATATATGGGGATAACCCCGGATTGGCATTAATTCGCAAAAGTTTGGAAAAGGCTCCCAATGCAGTTATTCTTGCAGGGATAGGTGGTTATCATGTATTTAATTCGGATCCTGGCAGAGAAACAATCCGAAATAATGGTGGTACCTATTATGAACTTTACAATGCTGCCATATTGATGGAATTGGGAAAAGATACTGTACAAGAGTACCACAAGTCAAAGTTTGTACCGGGTGCCGAACTATTTCCTTTTAAGAAGGTATTGCCTTTTTTGCGTCCGCTGGTCAAGAAACTGGGTGGAACTTATGAGGGTTTTGCTCCACAGTCAAAGCCTTCTAATTTTACATTTGACGGGGCAAGGCATGTCGCACCGATTATATGTTATGAAAGTATTTATGGTGGTTGGGTTGCAGGTTATGTCGATCAGGGAGCGGGGCTTTTAGCCATCATAACCAATGACGGTTGGTGGGATAATACACCGGGGCATTTACAACATTTGGCATTTGCAAGGCTGAGGGCGATAGAAAATCGGAAAGATGTTGTGAGATCAGCCAATACAGGTACATCTTGTTTTATCAATCAACGTGGAGATGCAAGGATGGAGACGGGTTATGAGGAGGATGCGGTAATTAGCGACAATCTGCATTATTATGAAGGGAAGACGTTTTACAGTAGAAATGGGGACTATATTATTTTATTGGTAGGAATTGCAATGGTATTATCTTTGGGCTTTAATTTTCTGCAAAAAAATGATTAAGAAAAAACAAAATTTTGTTTACATTAAAAATCAATACCTTTGAGTGGCGAAATCGAAACACATCCAAATCAGGAACGTATGATTGAAGTTAAGCTTTTTTCTTGTGCTGCGTCAGAATATTTAGCAGAGCGAATAAGTGATTATTATGGTCAGGCGTTATGCGACCGTAAAATTAGCAGATTCTCAGATGGAGAAATGCAGACAGTAATTAATGAATCAGTGCGTGGGGCTTATGTTTTCTTTATACAGTCCAGTTTTCCGCCTTCTGATAATTTGTTTGAATTGCTCTTATTTATAGATGCAGCCAAACGGGCTTCGGCGGGTTATATTACGGCTGTAATTCCATATTTTGGTTATGCCAGGCAAGACCGGAAAGATAAGCCTCGCGTGCCGATTTCAGCCAAGCTGATAGCTAACTTGTTGCAAGCTGCCGGTGCTAATAGAATTATGACGATGGATCTACATGCGGAACAAATTCAGGGTTTCTTTGATATTCCGGTAGATCACTTGAAGTCGGAAGCGATATTTATGCCTTATTTACAGTCACTTGATTTGACGGATGTTAAATTCGCTTCTCCGGATGTAGGCGGTGTGAAAAGGGCAAGGGTCTATGCCAAGCATTTTAAGAAGGATTTAGTGATATGTGATAAGTATCGGGAGAAAGCCAATGAGGTAGCCGGCATGACGGTAATTGGAGATGTTCAGGGGGCAGATGTTGTCCTGGTGGATGACTTGGTTGATACGGCGGGGACGCTATGTAAGGCTGCTGATGCTTTGCTTGAAAAAGGAGCAAAGAGTGTAAGAGCAATATGTACACATCCTGTTCTTTCCGGAAAAGCCTATGAAAACATAGAACAATCAAGTTTGCTTGAAATAATAGTTACCGATACCATTCCTTTAAAGCAAAAGTCTTCAAAGATAAAAGTCCTTTCTACCAGTAAATTATTTGCCAGAGCCATTAGAAATACACACGAACATCGGTCTATTTCGGCATTGTTCTTTGAGTAAGTGTACTTTCGAGCTTTTGTTTTTTTGTAATAATTCAGTATGCGATGAGTTTATTTTACTTCGGAAAGACAGCTGATTTTGAGATTCGTCTAATTTTACCTAAAGTGTTTTAATCTATATGAGCGGAAGATTTATGGGTATAACACAATTGCTAAAAAATTAAATTATGGATAAAGTCCGTATTATTGTTGTCTTGCTTGTAGTTATATTTTACTCGCAGACTGCCTTATTACAACCATTTACTACACCAATATATGAAATTAACAGGGTAAATGATGTGGAATATGGACGGGATACCAATTTTTCCGGACGAGAGCAACCGTTATTGCTCAATATAGCTTATCCGGTTAATGATGCAGTACCTGAATGTGGACGCCCTTTAATGGTAATAGTGCATGGTGGAGCTTTTCTGTCGGGGAGTAAGCAAGATGGTTCAGTCAACTTTTGGATGGAAGATTTTGCAAAGAAAGGTTATGTCGCTGCCTCTATCGAGTATAGGTTAGGCATGTACCATCCGCCTTTTTATAATGGTTGCCTCTTGGACAATTATGATTGTGGGAGTATGGCGGATACACTTGAATGGCACCGGGCACTCCATCGGGGAATTCAAGATGTGAGAGGGGCTATCCGGTTTCTAATAACGCAAAAGGAGACTTTTGAGATTAACCCAGATAATGTATTTATGATTGGAGAAAGTGCCGGGGGATTTATAGTTATGGGTGTGGCGTATGATGATGCCGGTGACCCGATAGACTCTGCATCTTTGGCTCAGGCTTCTGTTCTAAGACCACATATTCAGTATGAAAATTCCTGTAAGGCAAGCTATAGCTATCCTATTGACTCGATGTTTTTAGAGCGTCCTGATTTGGGATCATCCTTTGGTAAACTGAATCCTGAAGGTGGTGGCTATAAAATCCGGGGTGTTGCGTCAATTTACGGTGGAATTCTGAAAGATATGTTTTTTGATGAAGGCGATGTTGAATTGCCATCTTTATATATGTATGCACAGCCCAATGATTTGATTGTACCATTTAATAAAGGATACTTACTAAAAGGATATTCGGCGTGTGCCGTAAATTCGGCGGGATGCCCATGGGTCTATGGCGCGCCTTATGCCTATGGCAATTTTGGAGTAGCCAAATTGTTAGATAAAAAGCAGTTACAAGGTCTAACCATCCCGGATTATAAAGCTGAATTTACCGAAAATTACGCGGATTGTTTAACTCAGACGCTTTTTCCACAGACAGCAGGTCATGCCATAGATAACTTTGGATTTCGAACAAAGAATATAACGGATTTTTTCAGTACAAAGGTAAATACGGATTGCGCAAGTAATGGTAATTTGGCATTGAAGGAAGATTCCTATTTTGCAATACCTAATCCAGCGTCTAATACGATAAGCGTAAGAACAAAAATAAATACAAAGCTTAATATAAAAATATATGACCAATTGGGGAACAAAAGGTTGACTGCCACAAACTTTCCTGTCGGCATATCGGGCTTGTCTCAAGGGATGTATTATTTAACCTTTATTGAAAATGGGCAGATCCATGTCGTGAAATTTGTTAAAAAGTAGGTAAATAGATAAATATACTAATCGGAAAATGATTTGACCATTTAATATCCTTGTTTACCCCTACACCTAAAGGGGACAAGAATAGCAAATGGTCAATTTCAAGTCATTTTTAGTATATAATTCATAACTTATATCAACAAAAAGCGGTAATTGGCAATAGGTGCAATTTATTATATGGGTAAAAAGGATGGTTTTAATTCATGTTTGGATATAGTTTATTGTTATATATTGAAAATAATTTGTGACCTTACAAAAAAGTTTCTACTTTTATCCGAATAATCCGTTATCACAAAAAATCGTGTATGACTTTTAAATATTTACTTGCTATTTGTTGTATTCTGGTGTTACCAACATTGAATATAGCTCAAGACGTGCATTTTACTAGGTTTTATGATGCGCCTACTACAATCAGCCCGGCTAAGACGGGTGATTATCTGGGGACATTCAGAGCCGGTGCTATCATGAGAGATCAGAACTATAACCTGTCTCACATCTATTTGACTCCGGCAGGCTATATCGATGCACCATTGATTAGAGGTTTTAGGGCCAACCATTGGGTTGGTGTAGGATTAACCTTTTTAGTGGATCAAGCGGGGGCGGCGGGATTGAGGACCGGAGCATTTACCGGATCAGCAGCCTACCATATTGGATTTAACAAAAAAACAAGCTCATACCTTTCCATTGGATTGTCTTATTCATTGGCAGCCAGATCGGTTGTAGATAAAGATAAGGCGATATTTGAAGATGGGTTGATCAACTCGATACCCTCTGCTGATCTGGAGAATATCAATGATGAGAAAGTTAATTACGGATATTATAGTGCAGGGTTGCAATATACCGGAAGCTTAAACAATGGAGGTCTATTCAAAGCCGGATTAGCTATGATGTATCTCAATCGACCCCGTAATGGAGTCATTAAATCAGCCGGACTTCGTATGCCTTTGCGGACAAATGCTTATATAACCACCGATATACCGGTAGCAGATAGAATTGATATATTGCCGGCGGCATATTACGCCACAATGGCGAAGCAGAATGATATAGCCTTACAGATGCAGGCCGGATTTAGAATTAATCCATCTAAAGGGCAGCGACTCATAGGTGGTTTGGGTTATAGATTTGGCGATGCTATCCAGATATTATTGGGAATGGATATTAAAAATACCCGAATTGGTCTAGCGTATGATTTAACCATGAATGAGATTAAACCGACCGGAGCCTTTGAATTGTCAGTGAGCCACATATTTATGATTTATAAAAAACCGAAGGATAACCCAATTATCCTTTGTCCAAGAATTTAAGAAAATATTATATGAAAATATTGAATGCGATTATAGCGTTGTTGCTGGTTATGGTGTCCGGCAGTGTGTTTGCGCAACCACTTACGAGTATTCCATTTCAGGCACATATTGAGAAGGCGGAAGAATATGCTGAGACGAATAACTTAGCAAGTCAATTGGATCAATTGGAAGCAGCCTACAAGAAAAATAGGGATAAATCCATGCTGCCTTTGATGGCTGAGTTGAATTATAAGTTGAGAGATTATGGCAAAGCCGAAAATCTATATAAGCGAATAGTCGATTCCGACAAAAAGGGGACTAATGTCGAAGCCTTATATATGTATGGCAAGATGCTGAAACTCAATGGTAAATATGCTGAAGCCGCTGAAGTATTTAGAAAGATAAAAGATGGCGATAATGATACATACGCTAATTTATCTATCCTTGAATTAAAAGGTATTTTATTGGCTGTGAGCAGTGATAGCACGAATGTTACGGTTGCATCTGCCGGATCTAAGGTAAATACAAAAAGTGGCGAATATTCTCCATTTCTAATGGAAAATGAATTGTATTTTACCTCTTCTGCATTGGAATCCGGAGCTGAGCCGGGCAAAGATTATGGGGTGAAGTTGCTCAAGTCTCAAAGGGATAAAGATGGTGGCTGGGGAAAGTCCACTGAAGCCGATGCACTAATAGCGGCATCAAGTCCGGCTATCGGCAATGTCGCATTCTCGGTAAGAGACCAGACCATGTTTTTGACCAAAGTGACATTTCATGGAGAAGAGTTGAAGACATCACGAGTATATTATAGTATGCGCGAAGGGAATGCCTGGACCGATCCCGCTATTGTTCAGGGTTTGCCTGATTCATTTATAGTAAAGAATCCGATGCCGGGCGAATTGTATGGTAGAGATGTTCTATTCTTCTCTACTGATGCGCCGGGCGGTAAGGGTGGATTTGATATATTTTATGCAACAAAGATATCGACAGGAGTGTATGATTCGCCGGTCAACCTTGGTTCTATGGTCAATACAGCCGGCAACGAAATTACACCTTTCTATCGGGATGGTAAGTTGATTTTCGCAACAGACGGTTTGCCTTCATTTGGAGGTTATGACCTATATTCTACCGAGTGGAACGGTACCTCATGGTCCACACCTGTGAATATGGGGCCGGGCTTTAATTCTTCGGCGGACGATATGTATTATATGGTCGATGACGAAGGATATGAAGGGCTTCTGGTATCTAACCGGGTTGGGACGACATCGTTACGCGGCAAAACTTGTTGTGATGACATCTTCACTTTTTCAATTGCAAAACCGGTGGTCAGTCTCGATATTTACGTATTGGATGAGAACAAGCCATTACGTCAAGGAGAAGTAACTATAATGGAACAGTTTAAACCTGAGACAAAGTTGACGGAAGGAAAGGATGATAACTACAACTTCTCATACGATCTGGATATCAATAAGGGTTACTTTGTGAAGGTGACAAGAATAGGATATTTTCCGGATTCAGCATATATCAAGACCCTTGATATTAAAGCGGATACAAGCGTGACATTAAAGATTAATCTGAAACCCAAGCCGGAGATTGAAGTAGTAAGCATTAATCAGGCGATTCGATTAAATAACATCTATTACAACTACAATGATGCCAAGATTTTAAAGGCGGCAAGACCGGATTTAGATTATTTGTATGAATTGATGCAACAATATCCGGATATGGTGATAGAGCTTTCATCCCATACTGACGCAAGGGGTAATGATGAGTTTAACCAAAAGTTATCACAGCGTCGCGCTGATTCTGCAAAAAAATATTTGATTGATAAAGGAGTGGCTGATGAAAGAATCAAAGCAGTCGGCTATGGTGAGACTCAACTTCTCAATAAATGTGGAAATGATGTGAAGTGTACTGAAGAAGAGCATCAATTGAATAGAAGGACAGAATTTAAAATTATAGCAGGACCTACCAATATAGAGATTAAGAAGCAGATTACAAAAGAAAGGGGAAAGGTAATTGAAACCAAAACGATAAAAGGCAAGTAAACCCCATATTTGAGTAACAGTGCTATGAAAAGGAGGAACTTTATTCGGAATACAAGCCTTATGTTGGGGACTACGAGTGGGTTAGACCTAACAGTTTTTGACCGCGAAGGGTCGATTCAGGGGAAGCCCATTGTTATTTCCACATGGAATTTTGGATATGAAGCGAATAAAGCTGCCTGGCAGGTATTGTCAACACAGGGCAGTGCATTGGATGCTGTAGAGAAGGGTGTTATGGTGGCTGAATCTGATCTAAACAATACCTCAGTAGGAAGAGGTGGCAATCCTGATAGAGATGGAATTGTAACACTTGACGCATGTATCATGAATCAAATGGGACAAGCAGGGTCTGTTGCGGCCATTGAGAATATTGAACATCCGATTAGCGTTGCCCGGATGGTGATGGAAAAGACGCCACATGTAATGCTTGCCGGTAATGGCGCAAAGCAATTTGCCTTAGAGAATGGATTTGAGGCAATAGACTTATTGACTGACAAGAGCAAAGCCAATTATCAGGAATGGCTGAAACATTCGCAATATAAGCCGGTAATCAATATTGAAAATCATGATACAATCGGTATGTTGGCATTGGATAATCAAGGCAATCTGTCCGGAGCATGTACTACAAGTGGATTAGCATTTAAGATGCACGGCAGGGTAGGAGACTCACCGATAATTGGCGCAGGACTTTATGTCGATAATCAATATGGTGCTGCCGTATGCACAGGCATAGGAGAGCTCGTCATGAGGAATCTTTCATCGTTTTTGGCAGTGGAGATGATGCGCAATGGAAAGTCTCCTCAGAAAGCTTGTGAGGCTGCAATAAAGCGAATAATAGAGAAGACTCCTGATGTAAATAATGTTCAAGTAGGGATTTTAGCAATTAATAAAAAAGGAGAAATTGGTGCTTATGCTATCCAAAAAGGATTTTCATACGCTGTCCATTCCGAAGCAATTGAAAAAGTATTTAATTCGGAATACAAGGATGGATCTGCTTCAGAGGGAAAATAGGAAAATTTTTTCACATGGACAAAGGCTATTATGTCATAATAGAAAGCAGTGAAATTTTTACTTCCGGAATTATAGAAATAGTAAAGTCGGGATTGAGTCAAAATGCCCGGTTTTTTTCGATCCATTATAGGAAGGATTTGAATATGCCTCATCCAATAGAATGTATTATTGTGGGGAATGGACTTGGTGTTGAAATGTCCTTGTTAGATTTGTTGGTGTATATAAAATCACTCAAACTTGCTATACCGGTTATCTGTATTCCTGAGATGATTACTTCAAAGATGGCTAAACAACTATTTACGGAGAAACTGTTGGATGGTATTTTACATCGGGATTGTACCAGAAAAGAATTAATCGAAGGAATTGATGCAGTAATGAATGGCAAAATTCATATAGGTCGCCAAATTAACTTACATCAGACAGATGAACAAAGTGTTAAAGCCAACAAGAAAAATGACCCATTTTATCTTATCCAGACATTGACTCATCAGGAACGACAGATAATGGAATATGTCATTGAAGGTAAGTCTTCAAATGATATCTCGCAGATATTATTCAGATCTATTCATACAATAAAAACTCATCGTCGAAATCTTTTAAACAAATTGGGTGTCACCAATACTATTGAACTGATAACCTATTTGGATTCGATAGAATTTGGGAAAAATTGAAAATGAGACATTTTTTCTTTCGATTTTATATTGAGACCTTTGCTCGACAATTGATAATTGACAAGTGACAATGGTCAATTGAACCCACTATTCCGCTGATACAATTGTCCATTGTCCCCTGTCAACTGTCCATTGCATATCACTCCCATCTCTCCGGCAGCTTCAGACAATACGTACCCCATAGGTCACTGCAATACAGCAGACGATGCTTCCTGTCCACCGAGGCACGACCACGCATGCCCAGGATATAGCTGTTTGGCAACATACCCAACGAATATTCCTGGAATACGATCTTGCCCGTCGTAGCGTTTATGACGTATAGGTCGCCATGCTCATCAGCCGTATAGATATACCCTTCGAATAGCTCCAGACCATTGGAACCGAAATCGTCATTGCTCCATTTCCAGTTGACCTGGTAATGATCTAATGCGCATGAAGATAAGCCTAAGGATTGGCCTATTATTCTGTTATTGTCACGATCTATAACCCCATGTCCTCCAAACCTGAAATATGAATAAAGTTTTTTCTGTGGGTTTAAAAGATCAATTTTCGTGAGTTGATCACCTTCATGAAAATACATAAAGTTCCTATCCAACAAAAATTGCGTACCGATACTGGACACTTTACATATACTGTCAATGGTCCATTCGACTTTACGTTTGCTAAGATTGTATGCTATGACGTCGCTACGCTCAAGGGTACTAAATGGCTTTCCTATTTGGTAATTCTCCCAATGAAATAAGCGATTGTTGATGAGGAGTATGCTGTCACCGGTATTGGGATGCATCCACAGCTCCGTATTGTTGAAATCAGGTGTATAACCTGCTATTTCATTGTCATAGAGCGTATAGAGTTTTTCCCAGCTGTTGCCATCGTCGATACGCGTTCTCATGACCGTAGAATAATCTATGGTATTTTTCGAGTCATTTTGCCTCTTCATAATAGAGGTATAGAAATATTCTCCAAGTATTCTGCCTTTGGGAGAATTTAACAATTCCGCTTCCTG